>JAQVUB010000274.1 GCA_028699735.1 Lentisphaeria bacterium
GGAGCACTGGTCTTCAGCCGTTTTCTGGCGGTCACCCGGCTCCCTGTTGAACTGGCTTCCTTCCTCAGCGGTCTGCCCCTGCCCGGCTGGATGATCATCGCCAGCATCCTGCTGACCTTCGTCATCCTCGGTACGGTTGTCGACAATCTCGCTCTGGTTCTGATGACCATCCCTGTCTTTCTGCCAGTGCTTACCGCTCTCCATGTCGATCTGATCTGGTTCGGGGTGATGATCGTTGCGGTCGTTCAGATCGGGGTGATTTCCCCGCCGGTTGGAGTCAATGCCTACGTTGTCTCCGGTATGATGCGTGATGTCTCCCTGCAAACCGTCTTCAAAGGATGCATCCCCTTTATCGGAATGCTGGCTATCGGCACCATTCTGCTGATGCTCTTCCCGCAACTAGCTACCTGGCTGCCAACGCTGATGTTCTGATATTACAAAAAGCACAAATTTTTTAACAACGAAAAGCACGAAAAGGCACGAAAAAAATTCATGGAAGATACGACGTATGAAAAACAGCCAACGAATCTTCCATGAATTTTTTTCGTGCCTTTTCGTGCTTTTCGTTGTTAAGAAACAAGTTTGACAAAAGTGCTTTGCTGGGCTACTGTTTATATGTGCAGGGCATTGTGTCCTGCTTGCGCTTTTTTTGTGCTGGAGGCCGGTCATGACCGTTACCCCTGATTTGACAAAACGCATCCTTTGCTGCACGGATTTTTCAGAGAATGCCGGCCTGGCCTTTGACTATGCTTTGGATGCCGCGTTGCACCGTCCCGGCAGCATCCTGTATCTGCTTCATGTCATTCCTGAACCCGAATCCCAATTCTGGCGCACCTATATCTACGAAGCGGACTTCAATGTCGACGAAAAAGCCAAACAGGATCTCGATGCAAAGATCGATGCCGAATACCGCAAGCGTGTCCCGCAATCCATCGATTTCCGCGTCGAATTCCGCATTGGCAGAGACTACCAGAAAATTCTGGAATTTGCCGAAACCATACAGGCTGACCTTCTGGTAATCGGGCGTCAGGGTTGCAGTCATTTGCGCAATTTCTTTTTTGGCGGTGTCGCTGAGCGGGTTGCCAGCCGATCGAAGTGTCCGGTTCTGGTTGTCCCTCTGAAATAATTTGCAGGTTTTAATTGGAGGTTGCAATACCCATGTCTGAATTGACTCTTGAAGATCAAATTAAAGAGTTACTGGTTGAAAGGCTGTTTCTGGATCTGGAACCCTCCCAGATCGAAAAGGATACTCATCTTTCAGAATACGGGGTTGATTCATTTTTGATGCTTGAGCTGGTTGTGGCCATGGAAGAAATCTTTGCCGTCCATTTCGAACCGGCGGATATTACTGCCCAGGCTCTCAAAACTGTTTCCTCACTGGCAACCCTGATTCGCTCAAAAAAACATCAACAGCAATAGGATCGATCCGGCTATGAGCGAAAAAAAAAGCATTCCTGACCCGATCGCGGCTTTACAACTTTGGGAAAAAGGGCAAATTCTCTGCCCCTCCTGTGGGAAAGTCATGGCCCGGGAAAATGTGCAGCCTTTACAATTATTGCCCTGCGCAAGTTGCAAAGAAATGCTTTTTGTGCCGAAAAAAGTGGGCAGCTATTTTCTCTATGAGCCCACGGGCGGTGGCGGCATGGGCAGCGTTTACAAAGCCGTTTCGGAACTTTTTCCTGATGATATTCTGGCGGTCAAGATTCTCTCGCGGGCTGCCCGTGAAAATCCGGCGGATATTCACGCTTTGCTCAATGAGGCCCGGGTAAGTTCCTTTTTTGTCAATTCGGATTACATCGCTGCCTGCCTTGACAGCGGTTTTGCCGATGATGAATATTTCACGGTAATGCCCTTTATTGAAGGGGAACGCCTGGATAAACGCATCGACCACCTGCATAAGCTGCCGGAAAAAGAAGTCCTCTCCATGGGATTGCATCTTCTGGCTGCCGAACAGCATATCTATCACATGGGGTACCTCTATCGTGACCTGAAACCGGAAAATATCATCCTCAATCAGTATGGATATGCCGTGCTGCTGGATTTCGGACTCTGCATCCCCCGGCAGCAGGCCGCCCATAGCGACGAAGAATTCGTCTCCGGGTCACCGTATTACCTCCCTCCGGAACGCCTGCTAGGCCATGGCGAAACTGCCTCGAGCGAAATTTACAGCCTGGGCATGGTGCTGTATCATGCACTGACCGGACGCACCTTTTACGATGCCGATGAAATGCAGGCTCTCGTCCGGAGACATATTTCCGGATTGCGCATCAACAGCACCGCTAAAATGCAGGGCCTGCGTACCAGTATCGGTATTCTGCTGGATGCCATGGTGCGCCAGGAACCCAACGAACGCCCACAGGATTTTGTTTATGTCGCCGACTCGATCAAAGCGATTATTCAGGAAATCGGCTGAAGTGAACGTATGCGACTGAAAAAAAATGCCCGGATGGATGCGGTTCTGGCGGCTTCGGAAGCCAGAGGCCGTGGGGAAAGACCTGCTGTCGTGCCCGCTGTCAAGGGCGGAAAATCTGTCCTTCTGAAGATGCAGGAACAGCCCGTGTTTAGCGGGCAGCTTCGTATTCTTGGCATGGATACGGCTTTGCGCAAAACCGGCTGGGGTCTGATTGATGCATGCGGCAACCGTTTCAGCCCGGTTGACTGCGGAGTGATCCTCAACCAGCCTGACCTGGCTCTCAGCGACTGCCTGCGCCGCTTGAATGCCGGCATCAAAGGACTGCTCACACGCTATCATCCCGACCTGGCTATTATTGAAGGCGGATTCTATTGCAAAAACGTACGCACGGCGATTGTCCTTGGGACTGCGCGCGGAGCTGTGCTTGGCGTCCTCGCCGAAGCGCAAATACCCATCTATGAATATGCGCCGCGCAGGGTCAAGCAGGTCGTCTGCGGATTTGGCAATGCCAGCAAACAGCAGGTTGCCCTGCTGGTGGCACAGTTCCTGAAAATCCAGGTCAACAACCTGCCGGATGACGCTACGGATGCCCTGGCCCTGGCTTTGTGCCACGCACAATTAATGGGTATCGCCCAGGGCCTGGGACTGGAATGCCCCCTCTGAATTGGCTTTTTGAACCACGAAAAACAGTTTCACTTGACGTATTCCTTCGTATCACCCACAATGCACTGTTCTAAATTTGCAAAAGCAGCTTTGAAGCAATACACTATTATATCAAAATAGGATTTCCGGGATAATGAAAAAGATCACCAACAGCATTTATTCATTTGAGCAGTTGATCGGCAATGACTTTTTGTATGTTGACAAGACTGAGTACATCTGGAAGCTCATCGAGGCTGCACCAGCCATGTATTTCATGGCACGCCCGCGGCGCTTTGGCAAATCCCTGACTGTCTCGACGCTGAAAGAGCTTTTCAACGGGCGCCGGGAACTGTTCAGTGGTCTGGCCATTGACCGCAAGAAGTATGACTGGAAAAAATATCCGGTGATTCATCTGGATTTGGGCAATTGCGACGCCCAAAATGCGCTTGCTTTGCGAAAATATCTGGGAGGTCTGTTACGAAAAGAAGCCGTCGCCCATGATTTACCGGTCGAAATTGATGATGATCAACTGGCTTCTTCATTCGCGGTTTTAATCACAGCCCTGTCAAAAACGGCTCCGGTTGTCATTCTGGTTGATGAATATGACAAGCCAATCCTGAATACCATCCAATCTCCCGATGTGCAGCAGATACTCCAGGTCTTGAAAGGCTTTTATGCCACGATCAAAACCTGCGCCGGGCAGGAGCACTTTGTCTTCGTCACCGGCGTCAGCAAATTCTGCCATGTGTCCCTGTTTTCGGATTTGAACAACCTGCGCGACATCACCATGCACGCCGACTTTGCTGGCATGCTCGGATATACACAGCAGGAATTTGAAGACAACTTCCGGGAGGAGCTCGACCAGACCAGCACCCGTCTGAAAATGCCACGCGGAGAACTCCTGCAGAAAATCAAAAACTGGTATGATGGATACCGCTTTGAGGAACATGCCGAAACGGTGTATAATCCGGTTTCGCTGGCTTCGTTCTTCCTCAATGGCGGGAAGTTTAATAACTACTGGTTTTCGACCGGCACACCATCCTTCCTCATCGAACTGGTCCGGAAACACCACTTCAACTTTGAAGAAGTCTTAAGCAAACCGGTTTCCGGGATCGCCTTTTCCGCCTATGAGGTTGACCACCTTGATCCGCTGCCTTTGCTGCTGCAGACCGGCTACCTGACCATCCGCGACGCCTTCGAGGATTTCGGCATGACCTTTTACAAGCTCGGTTTCCCGAACTTCGAGGTGCGTTCCGCCTTTGACACCTATCTGCTCAATGCCTACACCGGCATCAGCAAAGAAGCCCTCGAGGGCATCAGCGCCAGGCTGGCTCGCAATGTCCGCAGCGGTGACGTCGATGCCTTCATGAATGACATGAAGGTTTTCTTTGCCAGTATCCCCTATGATATCCAACTGCCCGATGAAAAATACTACCAGACCATCTTTTTCCTGCTGTTCCTGATGCTCGGAGTCTATATCGAGGCGGAAGCAC
>JAQVUB010000275.1 GCA_028699735.1 Lentisphaeria bacterium
CCTGCGATTCCATGCAGGTCTATCGCGGCCTCGATATCGGTACCGCAAAACCTTCTGCTGAAGAGCAGCAACGCGTAAAGCATCACCTGATCAGCTGCCTGGATCTGCAGGAGCCCTTTGACGCCAATCGCTTCGTTCAGGCAGCCTCAGCTTGCCTGCAGGATATCTGGAAACGGGGATGTGTTGCCATTCTGGCTGGCGGAAGTGGTTTGTATGCCAGAGCTCTGATTTATGGCTTTGAGATGCTGCCTTCCGACCTGGGACTGTCAAAAAAACTGCAGGAAGAATTAAAATTGCCTGATGGTCAGCAAAAACTGCTGAATTTTCTGGAAAGATCGGTTGGGACAGCCTCGATTATTCCGGAAGAGATTTACCGAAATCCCCGCCGTTTACTTCGTGCCTGTGAGGTCTTGCAGCTGACCGGGAAGCCGCCTTGGGTACTGGTGAAGAAGCTGGAACAGCCCAGGGCAGCGTTCCGGCAATTCTGTATTTTGCCGGAGTTTTCTCTGCTCAAGCAGCGCATCCGCTTGCGTACTGAAAAGATGCTTTCTGCCGGTTGGGTCGAGGAGGCATTGCAGGTCGGCCAAGCAGGTTTACTGGCGACTCCGACCGCGCGTCAGGCGCTGGGCTATCGCGATATTCTGGAATTTGTTGGAGCCGGGTCACCGGGTGGTCTAGGAGCCCTGCAGGAGCTGTTAAGCAAGCGTACCATTCAGTATGCCCGGCGTCAGCTGACCTGGTTCAGGCATCAGCATCCCGGCGCCATGCAAATTACGATTCAGGACGAAGAGCAGGCTCTGGAACAAATTCTGCAGCAAATCAAAAGGAATCTGGCATGCTGACTCAAGTGGAAATTCCATATTCTTCTGGCAGCTGGCATGGGCGTATTGCCGCAGACTGGCAGGCGGAATTCCAAGATTTTGAGCATTGGCAGCTTGAACATTCTGGCGATACGGTCGTCAGCTATCGCTCCCGAAAGGTTTGCCGGGTGCAAACGCCAAGAGGAACCCTTTATGTCAAAACGATCTGGGGTCTGACGGATGCAGGCATGACCGGGAGGGATCCCCTGAGTTTCCTCAAGTGGGTATTCCGTCCTTCCCGCGCATTGGCCGCATGGCGAATATCCCAGCGCTTGCTGGATGCCGGATTTCACTGTGCAAGACCAGTGCTGGCAATCCGTCGCCGTTCCATTGTGGGCTATCCAACGGATGTTTTCATCAGTGAGGAGGTTTCTGCCCCTGTGCTCAGCGAGGTATTGCCTAACTTTTCTGCGGAACAGCAGCTTGATCTGGCCCGACTCCTTGGTCGTGAGCTGCAAAAATTTCATGCGGCAGGCTTTGTTCATGGCGACTGTATATTACGCAATCTCTGCCTGAATCCGGATAACGAACTAATCTATCTCGATAATGACCGCAGCAAAGTCCACGGGGTAACAACCCGGCCTATTCGCAATCTGGCGCAAATTGGCTACAGTGCCCGCCGCTGCGGCGCCGGTTCGGATTTTCCAGTCATCCTGTTTGAGGAATATGCCTGGCAGGCCGGTTGGGGGAAAGCACGCAGTCAGAACAGCATCAGGCGTCTTTGCGAGGGCATTGAAAAGCGCCTGCAAAACCGTCTGAAAAAGCCAGCAGAGTACTGACTTTCTTTAAAATCTGGCATTCCCAAGGGGAGTCGAACCCCTGTTTACGGGATGAGAACCCGTTGTCCTGGGCCACTAGACGATGGGAACAAAATAACTCTATTGACCGTGCTCATTACTATAAGGCAAAAGCTCCAGAAGTCAAGCAGAATTCCGGGAAAAACGAAAAATCTAAATTGCGTAAGTGAACCTTTTTTTAACAACGAAAAACACAAACGGCACGAAAAAAAAATCATGGATAGAATGACGCATGATACTATCAGTCAATATCATTTCCATGATTTTTTTTTCGTTCCGTTTGTGTTTTTCGTTGTTAAAAAAAGGTTCACTTGACCAGCACCTGGTCATCGGCAATGGCCGTGATTTTCCAGGAATTATCGAATTTCTGCAGTCGGAGGAGGAAGTGCCGCACTTCGTCAAAATCAAAATTTGTGCTTGTCAGTTTTGCTTTGACGACGCATTCAGCGGTGGCGTGGTTTGGGGTGTCAATGGTGACGGCGATATCCATTGGTGTAATGGTAATCTGTTCACACATCGCGCGGTATCGTGCCAGTTCACTGATCAGAACCTCGTTGCTCATGGATCCCTGAAACGGGGCTCCGTTTATATCAAAGGTGACCGAATCCGCACACAAAGAGCCGAAATCAAACATCTTGAAGGCGGACACCGCCGGATTTTCAGCGGAGCTCTTGCTGACAACAGAACAGGCCTGATGAAATCGCTTTTTTATGCGCCTGGTATCATTAGGGCGCAGCCAGTATGCCACAGCGGCGGTTAATGCTGCAACCAACAGCAAGGCAAAAACTTTGTGGTAAATTTTCATAATTATGGACTGTTTAGACTAGGGTTTCTGACTATTCTGTGATACTGGTGGCAGTGTTTTTTTTTACAACGAAAGACCCTAACGACCCGAAAAAATTTCATGGGATGAACAACGCAGTTCTGCAGTCAAAGACGCTTCCCATGAAATTTTTTCGGGTCGTTTCGTGCTTTTTGTTGTTCCAAAAGAAATCTACCGTTACCCGTTTTACGGACTCATCACGGCTGAGATTCCCGGACGTTTTTTGAAGGAGATGGGCTTTCCGCTGATGCGTCGCAGTTCGACTTGTCCGAATTCATGCTGTCCGATGGGCATAGAGCGGTTGTCACCTACGACATAAACGCTGTTTTCAGCGACGGTTCTGGGTTCGAGATTCCAGTCGCAGGGAGTAAGCGCTGCCCATTCATCCTGGGAGGGTTCGCCATTGATCAAAAGGGTTCCCTCGCGAAATTCCACGGTTTCGCCGGCCAGTGCAACGATCCGTTTGAGCAGGAAAATACTGTTTCCGGCCATACGGATGACCACGACATCACCGCGTTTTGGAGTGGAAAACCAGTAGGCCGGTTGCCAGTAGAAGAGGAATTCCCGTTGCTGGTAGGTTGGCAGCATGCTTTCGCCATTGGTCCAGGCCGGGCGGCAGATATATCTGAAGAACAGGAAAGCCAGTGCGGCCAGCACGGCAACCCGCAGCAGATAAAAGCGGTTCAGGGCGGGCCACAAAAAGCGTTTTAACATTGCTTTTATCGGATGCTGATCATTCTTCATCATCGTTTTCCTTCGCAATACGGCGATGGATATGGACATTCTGCACAAGTCCTGACAGCAGCATGATACTGATCATGAAGGATCCCCCGTAACTGACATATGGCAGCGGGATGCCGATGATGGGTGCTGCCTGAACCGTCATGCCGATGTTAATGATCACATGCGTGGCAATGATGACGGCAGCACCCAGTGCCAGGCTGGCTCCGAGCTTGTTTCGTGCCAGCAGCGCCGTGCGGCAGAAACAGAGGATCAGGCAGGTCAGCAGAATCAGCAATACCACACTGCCCAGAAAACCGCTTTCTTCCGCAATCACCGAAAAAATGAAATCGGTCGGAGCGACTGTTTTGGGGAGATACCCCAGTACATGGTGAGTTCCCTTCAAATACCCCTTTCCCGTAATGCCGCCGCTGCCAACGGCCAGCAGGGATTGTTCGGCATTCCAGGTATCGCGTAATTTTCCGTCGTGAACGGCAAAGAATTCTTCGACTTTCTGACGGAAGTGTTTTTCCATGCGCTCATTAAGCAATGGTTTACTGGCCATCAGCATTGCCTGGGCTGGTGCTTCGAGGAAGACCTTGATGCGTTCGCGCTGATGGGGAGCCATCAGTCGGTAGGAAAGGGGGATGGCAACCAGCAGCAGCAGTAGTCCAGTCAGAATCCAGCGCCACTGCAGTCCAGACAGGAGAATCAATGCTGCAGTACATGGCAGAAACACCAGAGCGGTTCCATAATCCGGTTGCAGGCAGATCAACACGACCGGCAGCATGGTTACAAGGATAATGGCCAGAGCGGGGGGAAGGGCACTGTTGCGCAAAGCCTGCCGGCTGCCCAGCCAGGCGGCAAAAAAAAGAGTAAAGGGTTTAGCAATCTCTGACGGTTGCAGCTGTCCGAGTCCTGGCAGAATGATCCAGCTGCGCGCCCCGTTGATTGTCTCGCCAATGAAAAAAAGCAAGCAAAGCAGAGCGATTGCAAACAAGTAGAGCAATGCGGAGATTTTGCCGAGGCGGCGGTAATCAATCAACAAAGCCGCAAGATACGCGATTCCGCCAACCCCGATCCAGAGCAGCTGTTTGTACCATTTCCGGGCAAATTCGCCGCCGATTTCAACACCGGTACCGTAAATAAAAATGACTCCGATGGTCAAAAGAATGAATTGCAGCAGTATGGCCAGAAGGTCAGCCCGCTGCAGAAAAACTGGTTTTTTTCTTGGATCATGAACCGGCATTAATAAATGTCGCTTGTGTGCTATATTAGTAAAGGGTGCAGGGGGCAGGGGGCAGGGTGCAGGGGGCAGGGGGCAGGGTGCAGGGG
>JAQVUB010000276.1 GCA_028699735.1 Lentisphaeria bacterium
CTGGCGGGGATCGCTCCGTCCGGCACCCGGAATGTCCTCGAATGGGTATTCGGCATCGGAGATATCAAGACCAAACAGTGGCTGAGCAACGTGAAATATGATTGACAGGGGGATTTTTTAACCACGAAAAGCACGAACGGACACGAAAAATTTCGTGTCCGTTTGTGCTTTTCGTGGTTAAAAAAAATTACTCTTAAGGTCAGATTTTTGGAGAGAGGACGGTGACGGTGGCGTTTTCACGGAGATTGCCGGCTTTGTCGCGGAAGATGGCCATGTGGGGTGTGGCGAGGTGATCGGAGAGGTGTTTCGGGCTTTCCCAGGCTTCGACAATGGTCAGGGCGCGCGGATTGGCAGGGGCACCAATGCCGACGCCGGCATCCAGGCAGACTTCATAGCGGATGCAGCCGGATTCCGCGCGGACAAGCGGGACGATTTCGCTCAGGACTTCGAGCATGCGCTCCATCTGGCCTTCTTTGATTTCCATTCGTGCAATGACATGTACCATCATTTTGTTCCTTTTCGTGTCTTTTCGTGTTTTTTCGTTGTTAAAAACTACGGTATCTGTTGCGGCGGTTCTGGAATTGTTCGTCGCTGTTGAGGTATTTTTCGGCGTAGGCCTCGAAGTTGCCGTCGAACCAGATGACTTTGCCATTTCCTTCGAAGAGGAGGAGGTGTGTGCAGGTGCGGTTAAGGAAGAAGCGGTCATGGCTGATGACCATGGCGCAGCCCGGGAAGTCGATCAGAGCCTGTTCGAGGACGCGCATGGTATTGACATCGAGGTCATTGGTCGGTTCGTCAAGCAGCAGCAGGTTGCCGCCGCGCCGCAGCAGTTTTGCAAGATGCACACGGTTGCGCTCACCACCGGAAAGCTGTCCGACGAGTTTCTGCTGCATGGCTCCCCGGAAATTAAATTTGCTGACGTAGGCGCGGCCATTCATCAGGCGTCCGCCGACGGAGAGTTCATCCTGTTCATCGGTGATTTCGGCGTAGACGCTGCGTTCGTCTTTCAGGGCATCGCGGTTCTGATCGATATAGGAGAGCTGAACGGTTTCGCCGAGCTCGAGGGTACCGGCATCCGGTTTTTCCATGCCCATGATCATTCGGAAAAGGGTGGTTTTTCCGGTGCCGTTGGGGCCGATGATGCCGACGACGGCGCCGGGTGGCACGGTAAAGCTGACCTTATCGAGCAGTTTGCGTTCGGGATCAAAGGCCTTTGACAATCCTTTGACCTCAAGGACTTTGTTTCCGAGCCTGGCACCGGGCGGGATCTGGATGCTGACGTCATCGCGGTTTAGTTCGAATGCCTTCCCCGCCAGTTCGTTATAGCGGGAGACGCGGGCCTGATTCTGTTTCAGGCGTCCGGCCGGCGTGGCATTGATCCATTCCAGTTCCCGGGCCAGGATGCGCTGCCGCTGACTTTCCTTTTTCTCCTGGATACGGAGTCGTTCCTGTTTTTGCTGCAGCCAGGAGCTGTAGTTGCCTTCAAAGGGAATTCCACGCGTATTTTCAATTTCCAGAATCCACTTGGTGATATTGTCGAGAAAATAGCGGTCATGGGTGACGATAATGACCGTGCCGGGATATTCCCGCAGCGTTTTTTCGAGCCAGGCGATGGTTTCGGCATCGAGATGGTTGGTCGGCTCATCCAGCAGCAGCAAATCCGGCTTTTCAAGCAGGGCTTTGCAGAGAGCGACGCGGCGACGTTCGCCGCCGGAAAGGGTTTCCACGCGGGCGTCATCGGGCGGCAGGACGAGGGCATCGGAGGCGACATCAAGCAGATGATCGATATTCCAGCCATCGAGGCGGTCAATTTCATTCTGCAGAAAATCGAATTCGTTGCTGACTTTTTCCATCTCTTTTTCGCTGAGATTGTCGCCCATTTTTTCCATGACAGCGTCGTAGCGTTCGATCAGCTGCTGAATGGGCTGTATGGCCTCCTCGAGATTGCCGCGCACATTCTTTTCCGGGTTGAGGCGGGGTTCCTGCGGAACCATCAATACCCGCATCCCTTTGGTGATGACCGCGCTGCCCAGGATTTCCTGATCGAGCCCGGCCATGATCCGCAGCAGTGTCGATTTGCCGGCACCATTTTCACCGACTATGCCAATTTTGGCACCGAGATAAAAGGAGAGATTGAAGTTCTGCAGGATCGGCTTTTCCCCGAAAAACTTGCTGACATTATTCATTTGAAATACGAATTGTGGAGGCATTCGGCAAAAAATCCTTTTTAACAACGAAAAAACACGAAAAGGCACGAAAATTTTTAAGGGTTGTTGCTTTGACGGATGAACCCACAGGCAAATTGTTGATTTGCTGTGGGGATGATTTGAATGATAGGAAGGAATGAGAGGTCTGTTTTGCTAATACGTCAGTAAAGTATGGTGACAGTGGTATTTTTTTACAACGACAAACACCAACGAGCCGAAAAAATTTCATGGGACGAATAATGCTTTTTAACAGTCAAAGCCGCTTCCCATGAAATTTTTTCGGGTCGTTTTGTGCTTTTCGTTGTTAAAAAAAATCCTCTGCACAACATCTGGCGCATTTCTTGCTTTAGAATGTTTCTGGCAGGAAGGTGGGGAAGGTGAGTCCCTTGAGGACGGGTGCAGTTCCCCGGCATTGGGCGACATGAATTTCGGTGTTTTGGGCATCCAGCGAATAGGCGAAATTGCGCAGTTCCAGCGAAGAGCAGGGCACCAGCGCTACTGGGGTGCGTCCGGGATTCTGATTCAATTGCGCCAGCAGAAGCGCTTCCGCGGCACCGGCATTGCGTGTGCAACCCGGTCCGATCATGTTGGTAGCCGGATGACAGACCGAACACAGAACCCCATCCAGCGCATTGCCATCAACTGAATCACAAACCGTTACTGACCAGATCCCTTCCGGGTTTTCGATAAAATGCCGGTAGTCATCGGGGCGTTCGAGCCCGGTCAGGTCGCGTTCCAGCTCGACAATCCCCGGCAGATCAGTCAGGGTGGCTTTGCGGACCCTGGGGCTGGCCGGCAGCTGTTTCTGGTAAGCTCCGTCGGGCACCTGGAATTTCATATCCTGATAGATGCAGAAGGGGATGAAACCTTTGCGGTTGTAGAGGGAGAAGGAATCCAGGTTCATGGCACTGGAGACCAAGTGCAGGGGTTTGTTCAGCTGTTCGGCAGTATCGATGATGTTTTTCAGCAGAGCGGAGGCGATACCGCGTCCGGCATAGCTGGGATGAACATTCATGATCCCCAAGGAGACGTGAGTTGGACGGACGTGCAGAAAGCAGGAACCGGCTACTATTCCAGAGTAGGAGTCGACTGCGACGATGCCGGAACTTCCCGGCAAAGCATGATAGACATCATAGTACAATTCCGTCGTCTGAGGCCCGCCGGTGAAACGCCGCGTTCCGAAATGGACTTCGTACCAGACGCTGGTGGAAAGGCAGATCAGACCAGCCACCGCCTGACGGTCTTCCGGCTGCATTTTCCGTATACTGAATGAAGTTGACATGCTTGGCCTCCTTTTTTAACAACGAAAAAACACAAAAAGACTCGAACAGTTTTTATAGATAGAGGCTCTGACGGATGAGCCTGCACCCTGCACTCATCACTCATCACTCAGCACTCATTTCACGATGCAGGGACAGACTTCGCGGAAGTTGCAGGATTCGCAATGCTGCGGGCAGCCCGTAAACTCAAAATCTTCTTCTTCGGCGAGGTTTTTTTCCGGATCGCGCAATTTCCGGCGCAGGGTTTCGATGCTGAGCAGAATCTGATCTTTGACCGAGACCAGCAACTCGGCATCAAGCGGGTAATCGCTTTTGCGTCCGCCGTCATTGAGGAAGACGCCATGCAGGGCAAGGTCTTCGAGCCGGGTTTTCCATATTTCCATGGCCATCAGCGCGTAGCAGGCCAGCTGCAGACGCAGTGATGTCGGATTTTCGCCCCCGGTTTTCCAGTCGACAATATGGAAACGCCCATCGTTGTCGATGAAGGCAAAGTCGATTGCGCCCCAGATTTTGCAGCCGTTCAGCTGGAAACTTTCCAGGGTATCGATGGATTTCCATTGTAGAAAAGGCAGGCTGACTGTTTCCTTGACAAACGGGGATGTTGCAAAGGCTTCCAGGCAGTTGTAAACCCGTTCCTTGATGTAGTCGGTCTGCTCTTTGGGAAGGGCTTTACCATCTCCGTAGTACAACTCAAACAAATTCGTCTTCTTGGGATAATTCAACCATTCCTTCGTCGTGCTTTCCACCCAGCCCTTGCGCAAAAGCAGACGCGCTTTGGCCTGAAGCTCCTCCGTTGATGGCAATTCCCGTGTGCGCGCACATTGCTCGAGTGCCTCCTTCAGAATTTCATGAACGATACTGCCGGCCCACATCAGCAGCGATTTGAGATTCTTCAGAATATACAGCTGCCGCGTGCGCTCGGGTGAATTGCTGTCCCAACCGCCCCAGGAGCCATAATAAGCATAGTAGTATGCACGCTGGCAATACTGAAACTGCTGCCAGCGGGAAACCGACCAGCTTAAATCATTGGTCAGAATTTTTGCCATG
>JAQVUB010000277.1 GCA_028699735.1 Lentisphaeria bacterium
CTCAAAGCGGTTTTTTTCGAGACTTTCCTGCAGGCGATTCTGACCGTCCAGCACTTGGGTACGCAGCGTCTGATTGGCATCCTGGGTCGCAGCAAACTTGTCGCGGATATTGCGCAATTGCTCCACTTCGGCCACAAGTTCTTTCTTCTCGTTGTTCAAACGCGTATTACTCTCCTTTTGAAAATTGGCATCCACTTCCTGCTGCTGGCTTTTCAACTTCAGCGCATTGTGCTGTACATGCAAATCATTGAGCATCCCGGTCAGTTCTGTCATCCGGTCTGTCGCGGCCTGCAAGCGCTTTTCATAATCCGTTCCGACGCGGTTCTGGCGTTCATTATCCAGCTTTGCCTTGTCCAGCTCCACCTGAACCGTTTTCAAATTTCCCTGCAGCAATTCAATCTGCCGGGTTGATTCCCTGAGTTGTTCGGACTGCTGCATAGTTTCATCGCGCAACTTTTGCAGCAGTTTCTTGTCTGCAGCTTGTTTACGGGCTTCGGCCAGATCCGCCTCCGACTTTTCCAATTTCGACTGTAAAAGCCGACAGCGGTTTTCCAACTCCTGACGGGCTGTTTGCAAAGTGCTGAAATCCGACTCCGCCGCTGCATTTTTTGCTGCCTCAGTACGAGCTCTCTGCAACGATTCTGTCAGAATGCTGACGGAGGTATTGAGCTGCTGAATTTTGAGAGAATTGTCATGCATCATCTGTGCCTGTTTGGCTGTCAGTTCCAGCAGGTTTTCCCGGGACATACCCTCCGCTTCATTCTGCACGCTTTTATCCAGTTCGGTAATTTTCTGCTGGCAGTACTTGATACGGAAATTGAGCAGCGAGGGATTCCACTGCGGGAATTGCCGCCTGACGGCTTCAAAAACGACAACGGCCTCACGGTACAGCTGCAGTGCCGCCAGCTTGTTCCCTTCCTGATCCGCCTTGTCAGCATGCTCAAGCTTCACATATCCCTTCATCCATTCCGATCTGGCAGCGTCAACTTTCACCTGAGCCTGAAATACGGAGGAAAAACTGAACAAAAAAATCAGCCCTGGCAAAAGCGGGTGTATACGGGATAGCCTGAACATCGTCAAAACTCCTTATATTCATTATAACATCCCAAAACGTAACAGGGATTTCTAAAAATATGATACCTCAACGATGAATTGCAAAAAAACACCTTCCGCTAAATAGAGGGTGTCCAAAAAGGGAAAGTGGCGCAACCGGCCCGGTTGCGATGACAAAAACTCGACCCAATCTTAAAATAATCAAGGAATATCATTGAATCATGAAAAAAAACATTTCTCCGTCGTTCAATATGATTAGAGGAAAAAGCATCGCAACCGGGCCGGTTGCGCCACTTTTTTTAAGACATTTCAAGCGTGGCAGTGCTTATGCACCATCGCAACCGGGCCGGTTGCGCCACTTTTTAAACCCGCATCCCGCACCACGCCCCCTGCTTTGTTTTTTCACCCCCAACGGTTGAAAGTTGAAAATGAAGCAATATTTTAGAAGCTTTCACACAGAGTGAATCCGGCTTCCTGCTGCGTTAACCCGTGGCATCATTTGATTCGTTTTTTTCTGGATTTTCGCATGAAAATAGCAGTTTTAGGGGATATTCATTCCAATCTTGAGGCTTTAAATGCGGTTCTTGAGGAGACAAAGCGCCTTGGTTGTGAGAAATACGTTTGCATAGGTGACATTGTCGGTTACAATGCCAACCCGCGTGAATGTCTGGAAATTGTTCGCAGCCTCGATTTGCTTGCTGTGGTCATGGGCAACCATGACTCCTATACCAGCAATACCCGCGAGCTGATCGGCTTCAATCTGCAAGCGGCTCAAGCCGTCGAATGGACACGACAGCAACTCACCGAAGAAGAACTCACCTGGCTGGGCAATCTGCCGATGAAGCGCGACATTTTTCTGACTTCTCCGCCGGCTCGCTTCAGTGTAGTGCATTCCACGATGGACAACCCGAATATGTGGGGTTATATCTTTGACCGCTTCACTGCAGCGGCCTCGATGCAGTACCAATGGACTCCCCTCTGCTTTTTTGGACATACCCATACGCCTTTGGCTTTTGATAAAACCGATACGGTCATCGGTGGGCTCTACGAAAGTCTGCGCCTGCTACCCAATCACAAATATCTGATCAATGTCGGAAGCGTCGGCCAACCAAGGGATCGCGATCCGCGTGCAGCCTTTGTCACCTACGACGTTGAAATGGGTCTGGTTACTCTCCATCGTGTGGAATACGATATCGCCACCAGCCAGCAGAAAATCATTGATTCCGGGCTGCCTGCCCGCCTGGCTGAGCGGCTGGCCATCGGGCGCTGATGGGTACTGCCTGCATCAAGTTGAATTCTTTTTTAATAACGAAAAGCACAAAACGACCCGAAAAAATTTCATGGGAAACTGCTAAGTCTGCGGAAAAGCGTTACTCATCCCATGAAATTTTTTCGGGTTGTCAGTATTTTTCGTTGTTAAAAAATACCACTGCCACTCAGCCTGACGGACGTGTTACGTTTTTCCGCATTTTCACCAGGATCATTGTTTGTGCGAGTATTAATAATCAAACCCAGCAGTCTTGGTGATATTATTCACACTTTTCCCGCGGTCTATGCTTTGCAGCAGACGCAACCCGATCTCGAACTCAGCTGGGTCGTCAATGACAGCTTCACCGGAATCGTCTCCCTTCTGCCCGGCATCCAACGGGTCATCCCTTTCCCAAGGCAGCAGATCGCCCGGTTGAACTGGCCGGCTTTCAAACAGTTCAAAGCGTTGCTTCAGGCCGAAGAGTATGATCTGGCTATCGATTTTCAGGGACTTTTCCGAAGCGGTTTGATCGCCTGGTTCAGCCGGGCAGAACGGTGTGCCGGATTCGCCCATGCACGCGAGGGAGCCCCTCTTTTTTATCAGCAAAAAATTAACCTGCCTCCCAGCATCCGTCATGCGGTTGACAAAAATCTGTTTCTGGTACGGTGGCTGTTCAAACTGCCTGAAGACTTTGCTCCGGAGCCGGTTTTGCAAGTCAAATCCGAATGGCTCAAGGACGCGAGGCAATTGCTGCAGGCCGAAGGGCGTCCCGTCCTGGCCGTCGGCTTCTCCTCCCGCTGGCAAAGCAAAACCTGGCCAGAAACTTTTTTTACGGAAGTTTTGCGGGAAGTCATTCGCCGGGTGCCCTCAGTACAATGCTGGCTGCTGGGAAGCAAAAGCGAACAGGCCGCCGGCGAAAAACTCCGCCAGAACCTGAAGTCGTCACACGTCCTTAACTTGGCCGGACAGACCTCGATGGAAACTTTGGTCGGCCTGTTGAAATCGTCCGATGCACTGCTGACCAACGACAGCGGCCCCATGCATATCGCAGCAGCACTGCAAACCCCCTGTGTGGCCCTGTTCGGGGCAACAGACCCGGAATTGACCGGTCCTTATGGCAGCAACCGGCACCAGGTCTTCCGGACTCTCTGCCCTGAATCCCCCTGCTTCAAACGAAAATGCCCTTTCGGAACCGCTGCCTGCTCGAAGGGCATTTCCCCGGACGAAGTCGCCGAAGCGGTGGCAAAACGCTTGAAAGTTTGACAAAAGCGCTGCGCAACATTACGTTTTGTTTTTGAATTTTTCGCCTTTTCCATTCAGCAAGGATTCCAAATATGAGAACTTTAGACCGCTGTTATTTTCTACCGTTTTTATGGTTTCTGTTATTGGCCGGATTTACCGTACAGGCTCAGATCGGCCTGCAGTTGAAAGCGGAAAATCCGCGTTATCTGCGTTATGAAATGATCCTTTTGAAGCTGGTGATCAGCAACATCAGTGGAAATACGCTGGTTTTCAGCAATCAGAGTGAAGCAGATGGGGGGCGGATTTTCTTTGCAGTGAATGAGCATTCCGGGAAGGTCGCAAGGGCATTCGACGCGACCGCTAATCCTGCTGCGGATTTAATATTGGCGCCCGGGGAGAGCCGTGAGCTGAGCATCACCATCAATATGCTGCATGACATGCAGCGCGAAGGCGTTTATTCGATCACAGCCTACCTGAATCACAGCCGTCTGCCTAAAACCCACCTCTCCAATACCATCAATCTCGAAGTGATGGAGGGCAGTACCATCCTCGAACGCAACATCGGGCTGCCTTCGCAAAATTCGACGGAGGTCATCAAAAGCATCCGCCTGCTCCTGCTGCTTTTCCAGGATACCGAAGAAAAGCTTTACTGCCTGCGTGCTGAAGACGATGAGAATATTTATGCGGTTTTCCGGCTGGGGCCTTATCTGTCAGGAACTCCGCCGCAAATGGATATTGACGGGAGCAGTTCCATCCATATTCTGATTCAAGTGCGGCCTAAACTCTATTCTTACCTGATCTTCAGCTTCGTCAACAGAAATCTCAACCTCCGGCAGCAAAGATACTATGTCCCCGATGGAGGCACCCCAACGCTCAGCAAACAAACCGGATATCTGCGCATCAGCAATGCAAAAGTCGCCACCGAAGGCATTGATTTCAAACTGAAAAAATAAACTTTTTTAACCACGAAATATACGAACGGAC
>JAQVUB010000009.1 GCA_028699735.1 Lentisphaeria bacterium
CGTTTGATCGTCCCCAGATTCGCCTTCAATTCCGCAAATAAATGCGGAAAATCAAGAATCGTCGCCGCCGGATATTCCTCATCCGGTACCATGAACACCGGAAAATTACGCGTCTCCTTGATCACTGTCCTGCTTCGCAAAGGGCTCACTCTCTGGACCCCCTAGCAATAACGGACTCCCGGTACGTGGCACCAACACCGCCCCTGACTCAAACTGCGGACACCACCCCGTCAAATACCACCCATTCCCGATGTTAAACTCATCATAGTATACTAGAGCCAAATCAAGAGATTTCTCCGCCAAAATCCCACGTACCGACGCTAAACGCAACTTACACTCAGACCCAGGAAGATAGCCCATACCAAACTCTCCTTGCATGTTTATGAAACATTCATAAAACCGATGTTATATTTAACACCACCTTTGAAAAGATAATCTTTTTTTAGGAAAAAGCAAATTTTAAAATTTAGTTTTCATTTGACAAAGTTTCCGGCAGCAGTTAATTTTTGCGAAGTCATCGGATTTTCCGGAGTCGTGTGTAGGGTTTGATTTCAATCAGGATATAACGGATGAAAAAATCGCTCCAGCATGTATCAATTATTGACATTGCTTCCCGCTGTGGGGTCAGTGCGATGACAGTGAGCCGGGTTCTGCGGCAGAGTCCTCTGGTCAAAACGACAACTTCAGAGCGGGTATTGCAGGCGGCTGAGAAATTGGGCTATTTGCGTGGAGCTCGCATGGGACGCCCTGCCGACGGCGATCAGCAGGAAGCCCGGCGTGTATTATTGATCTGCTGGAGCAGCGGTCATAGCCAGGCCTTGTATCATGCCGGATTGATTACCGCGCTGGAACAGCGCCTGACCGCATGCAATTGCGAATGCCTGCTGCTATGCGGCAATGGCGATTACCGCGGCTTCCTGAGGATGCTCGAAGCAGCCAAACAGCGTGCCGCAGAGGTCACCTTCATCATCGGAGATTTTCCTGCTTCCCAGCTGACCGCGATCATCGCTGCATTCCCCGGTGCCATTCTGCTCGACAACCCCGGCGAAGCAAAAATAGCCGCCTTCAGTTCCCTGGCTTTTGACAATACCGCCGCGGCCAGCCTTGGTGTTGAACACCTGCTCGATTGCGGCTGCAAAGATATCATTCTCTGCCTGGGACATGCCGATCACTTCTTTTCACGCGAGATACTCGCCGGTTACCGCAAAACCCTGCAGGCTCACGGGCTGAAGATCCGCCCTGAAAATATTCTCTATACGGATTTCACGGCAGACGGTGCCGCCGCCGCCATCTCCGCACTGCTGGACAGCGGGCGCACTTTTGATGCGGTGTTCAGCAATGACGAAATGGCCGCCGGCATCTGCCGGATTTTACTGTCACGAAGAATCGGCATCCCTTCCCAGATGCAGGTCTGCGGCTGCGACAATCTCCCGCTGGGAAAACTCCTTTATCCGAGTCTTACTACCGTCAGCCTGGATTATGATGCCCTGGCCGAACAGGCCATGGCTCTGATCCATGGAGAAAACCGCGTCCGATTGCCGATCAAGCAGCGCCTGCCCCCGGAATTGGTCGTCCGCGAATCAACCAGGCCTGCTCATACCTGAACCCCGCAAGCCAGCAACTGCTTCTGTATTTCAGCCGGATCAACCGCACGGGGCTGAATCTGATGCTTGACGGCCAAGGCTGCAGCAATGCCGACACCATGGCCGATGCTCGTGCAAATGCCCATAACCCGATAATTCGAATGTGCCTTGTGCGTACCGGATATGTTCCTTCCGGACAACAGCAGCCCGTCGATCTTCTCCGGAAGACAAGCCCGATAGGGAATCGTATACATGCCCCTGGCCTTGAATTCCTTCTGCGCACCATGCTTGTCCAGACCAGGCCCTACCAGGGAATGAATGTCAAAATTGAAATAATTGCGCGTGGCAATCCAGTCCGGAAATACGGTCGCTTCAACGATATCTTCCGCAGTGATTGTGTAGACCCCCTTGAAGTGGCGGGTTTCACGAACGCCGACATTGCCGGCAACCGCCACCAGATAGCATTTCCGGTAGCCGGGCACGAATTCTCTTAGAAACTGAATAATCGCATCAATCTGTTCACGGCAGATGAATTCCGCTTTGGTCAGCTGTCGCACATCCGTCCCATCAATATCGGTGACATTGGTCATATTGACACAGACTTCACCTGGCAGGCGGCTCCGATAGAGCAGCACATGCCCTGCTGGATGCGGAAGATGCTGTTTGCCCAGTGCCTGAATTTCACCTTTCGGAATATTCATATAGGATTCGAAGCTGCCTGGAAAGACAGCCTGAGAATAGTCCACTCCGCCGATTCGGAACATCAGGGTTACCGGCTGGCAGCGATGATCCTCCTCACGTCCGAGAAGATATTCTGCGCCGGCTCTGGCGGCTACATCGCCGTCGCCGGTGGCATCAATGGTGACCTGGGCACGAATTGCCTCTCGACCGGATTTGCTCTCCGTAATAACCCCGCTCACACGCTTGTTTTCCGTGAGCGCATCGGTGACCATCGTGTAAAGCTGAACGGTTACTCCCGATTCTTTCAACATCTGAAAAAGAACCGCTTTCTGACATTCATGCGAAATAGACCACTTCAGATCCGCTTCCGTTAAGGCTTGTATCTCCTGCGGAAGCGAAGGACTTTTGGCCATCCGTTCGACAATCTCATTCATCAGCGGTGATTCGCGGGAACCGCTCCAGTGTGACATTAAACCGGTGGTAGCCATACCGCCCGGAGCATTGGACTGTTCCACCAGCAGCGTTTTCGCACCTGCACGAGCGGCTCCCAAAGCCGCCCCTATTCCCGCCGGTCCCCCACCGGCTACCAATACCTCCGTCTCCGATACTACCGGAATCTGCCTCGCTGACTCGGTTATTGTACGCATGTCGTAAAAACCTCTCTTTATTGTTTCCTTCTCGATATCAGAATCATCTTGCAAAAAAAGTTTCTTGCATACGGTTTATCGAATCAGAACCGGATCGATAATGGCCAGATCGGCAGTAGCATAGCAGACTTCACCATCGTCTTTCGTGTAGGGAATGCTCCTTGAAGAGATGATCAGCGTGCCCGCCCCCCGGATATTAACCGTATATTCCTTCACTGCCTCAAAGGCTCTGAGCTGTAGCTCCAGCGGACGCGCTTTTGCCGCATACTCGATGTCTTCGGAATACAGCCCATTTTCGCCAGGATCCGTTTCGATGGAAAAGCAAAGATGCGTGTGCTCATTCTGGCCATCTAGAATTCGTGAAGGCATGCCCAGCTTGAAGCGGAACTGCGAGAATTGTCCGTTGATGAAATACTTGTATCCGGAATGTCCGTACAGCCCGAAGCCATGCTCAAAACGCAATTCCACTTTATTTTCGCCCCAGACATCAATCGGAATGAGCCAGCCGTTTTCGTTCACCAGTTTATCTGCTACAATGTGAACATACTTCGACGGATGCATATAATACGGAACAGCTGTCGTCAAATCGAAGGTCTTGAGCCGTTCTATCTCTTCCCGCTCAAAACGGTTGAATGCAATACAGAAGGCTGTATGCCAGGCACAGGCGGTAATATTGGCGGACATCTCGGACTGCCTGCAGAGCAGCGATCGGTAAACATGCTGATTATCCTGGAGCTTTTCTCCACGATAGGCAGCTTCTATCACAGGACCGATCATTGCCCGGGCAGAACGGATGCCCTTCTTGATATCGTTGAAAAGATAAAAGGCCGCCTCCCCGGCAGTGGTTCCCACAAGCTGCGGCTTCGGCGGTGGATAATCACCAGACGCCGCGTCAAAACAGCAATGCAGACGCCAGTGACGCAAGGGATTGTGATCCGGGAAGATCTGCTCGAACAGACTGTTGTCCGTAGAGTGTCCTGGCGTGAACGGCTCCTGCAGAAAGTGGCCAAGCGCGCCGCCCCGGCGCACTGCCTCCTCCCAGTTCCCGGCCTGAAGCTCATCAATCATTGCCTGGAGCAACCGGGTGATCAGAATATGGTTCGCAGTTTCTGAGATCGTACCGCCTGCCGTGAAATCAGCAGAGGCCGGACCATGCGGAATCCAGCGTCCGTTGTCCTGCCGGGCATAGCGGGCATATTCCTTCTGATAGATCCAGTCCAGGATCAGACAGTATGCACCTAATTTCTCTACAACATTGGTGATCTTCGGCATAATCGGCTTCTGAATCTCCGCCGGACTCATGTCCGGCTTCAGCAGCTCGATTTCCCATGCAGGCAGGCCCTGAGCCGCCCGTAATCCCAATAACGAATGCCCTTGCCATTCCAGCATGATTTATTCTACCTGTTTTGTTTCGCTCCCTGTCATACATAATAAATATGATCCGCAAACAGGAAAATGCGAATCCGAAAAACAGCAAACCAAAACGCCTTTTTTAAACAACAGAAAAGACACGAAAAGACTTGGCTTGGGCCGGGCTGGGGCCCACAGCCCAAAGCCATCAGCTGTCAGCCGCCAACCTGTCCATCGAAGTCAATCGTCCATCGTCCTCGTCCATAGGGTCCATCAGGTCCATAGAGTCCATCAGGTCCATCGTCCATCGTCCATCGTCTATCGTCCATAAAATCTTCTCCAAAACAAGAAATCGGGCGATAGGAGCACGAAAAGTTTCATGGAAGAACGACGCATTCTAGCAGTCAAAGCCGCCTGCAGGAAATTTTTTCGTACTACTTTCAGGGTTTTTGCTTTTAGGGTGATCTCCGACCCAGAGCGTTGCCCTGGGCTGGTATGTCACGCCCCTTGGGGGTTGATTCCAGCATCGCCGATCGATCCCCTATGCCTTTTTGTATACCCTTTCGGGCTGTTCATCGCCACGGAAAGTATCAGCAACACTGGAAGGAATTGCATCAAATCCGTTGTTAAAAAATAGGTTGTGGACGCCAGTCCACCCCAAGCCTTTTCGTGCTTTTCGTTGTTCAAAAAGAGTTCCCCGGTTTCCCGCTTCATTAACGCCTTACCGAAGGCATTATGCAAAGTCGAATCCATTAGGCCCAATGCATTTGCAAATAGTGCGAAAGAAATTACGGTAAAACTTCTTCACAAAGGGCAGGAAAACTCCTTGATTCCTTTGCCAATCTCAGGAAGCGACAGAAAAACGGGCTGTTCTATGAATGCAAACTGCTGCGCTGCTACGCCGTGTCTGAAAACAGACGAAAATGGATACGAACTCGCTCAGGCCGGAAGCCTTCCGTTCGAGTTGCTCCTCGATCATAAGGGAAAACTAGGGCGCAACCATGCCGGCAGCTGGCTCGGCCCCAACGACTTTTCTGCAGTCGTGCGGACCGGCTGGAATTCAAAGGGCCTGTGCCTGAACATCCGCGTGACCGACTCCGACATCGTCAATGCATTGCCGGAAAACAATATGTGGAAAGAAGACTGCGTCGAGGTCTTTTTCGCACCCGTCGCAGGAAAACGCTTCGGGAAAAAAGGGGCAGAGTTTCAACGAGTACAGCTGGTGATTGCACCACCCGACGATAACAGCGCCATCCGTTCGCAAACCTATTTTTACGGCGGACAGGGCAAATTCCCCTTCGAGGTCACTGGGGAACGCACTCCAGCTGGCTATGACATGCGACTGCTTCTGCCTTGGGACTCTTTCGGTGATTATGACTTGCGCAAAGAAAAGCTGTTTCAATTTCAACTGAGCGTGAACGATTATGACCGGCGCGACGGAACCGCATACAATCCGCGCGCCATGAACCTCACCGGAACAGAAAAATGTCTCGCCCTGACTTCGAGCTATCCGCTGTTCCAGCTCGCCGACTCCGAAACCTGTCCTGAACAAATCTCGCTGGAATTGCTGTGGAATCCAGCAGTGCCAGTGATCGCATCGACCCAGTCGCTCGAAGTGGAAATTCCTCTTCCCGAATTTCTTGATTCTGCACGTGCTTCCATTCACCAGGCGGACGGGTCGCAATTCGCTTGCCTGGATTTTCCGCCCGGAAAGACGAAAGCCGTCTTCACTGGATTGGATTCGTTTCCCGATACCCTCGGGGAAATCCGCTTTATCGCTTTCAAAAACAAAGGCATTGTCGGGGTCGTCTCACGGAGAATCTGCTTCATCTCTGGATATATACAGACGCTCAACCTGCTTGATTTCACAAAAATGACGCCGGAACACGCGGCCTTTTGGATGACCTGTGTCTCCGCCGCCGAATTTCTGAAACTCGCCGCCATCCCCTCTTCCTGCTGTGCCGACCGGCTGGTAGATGCCGCCGCCGAATGCGCCTGCCGGTTCGCTATGGCTCAAGGTCGTCCCCTGCCCGCAAACATCCCGGAAAAATTCAAATTCCTCGAACTCTGCGGCGGCCTGAAATCACAGACTGCGGTCTCCTACAGCCGAAGCAGCTACCGACCGGAAGTGATCGCCATTTCCTTGAGCTGGGGGAATCTCGTCTGCATGAATGCCGAAGTCTGCTGCTGCGAAACGGAACTGAAAGCGCAAAAATACCTTGACAGTGAGACCGCTTTCTTTGCACCACTGCATGCACCTGAAATTCCCGGAGCCGACTCCGTTTTCCTCGGACGCGGCCATCTTCTCGGAGATGGCCTCAAGGATGACATGCAGCCGGAACATCTTGTCACCCTCTTTTCGCCCGATCGCCCAGGCGAGGGAGTGCGTCTCGTTCCGGAAGATGCGTTTTGTCTGCCGGTCGAGGCGGTTGCGTTCGAACAGGACGCCCCGGTGGAAATGCGCCGACGTGTCCGTGCTTTCGCAACGGACAGGAACCTCCCGGAAATCCCCCCGACGGATGTGGTAAATTTTCAGCTCGCCTTGATTGCGGGGAATCCGAAGTCCGTTCCAGCGTACAAATTCTGGCACAGCCGCGACGGCCTTCCATCCAATCTGCTTTTCATCCGGCAGGGGCGTTTCGCGATCCGTATGTCTTTCAACATGCCCCAACAGGATCTGGAATTTGCTGCGTTCCTCCTGAATCCGCGCCCCATACCCAGGGGGATGATCCGGAATTTCGCCCTGGCTCGAGCCTCGGTTCTTCCAGCATTCAACAGTGAAGACCAGGTCTTCAGCGCCGGAATCCGCACGGGCGATGTCCACACGCATTCATTCTATTCAGATGGCCAAAGCACCCCTGAAGGAATGATCGCAAATACCCCGAGCGTCGGTTTGGACTTTATGGTACTCACCGACCATCACCGCGTGGAAGGCGCATTCGAACTCGACCGGAATATGAGGAAACATTGCTGCGGATTGAATCTTGTGATCGGCGAAGAGATCACAATGGCTCCGAAGTATCACATCAATCTCTATCCTCTGACCCGGTTCGTCAGCCCCAATCAGAATTATCCGCAGCTTCATGCTGAAGCGCGGAAGATGCAGGCTGTCATTCAATTCGACCATCCGATGACCTACGGAACGGATTTTTCGGACTTCTGGTATGGCGATATATCGCAGGCGGATTTGGACGCGGTTGAACGCCGTGTAGAGTATCTTGAGCGCTGGCGTTCCTCCGGCAAGCCAGTTCCGGCAATCGTCGGCAGCACGGATACCCATATGGGAATTTTCGGCTACTACAACTTTACAGCAGCGTGGGTCCCGGAATTTTCGGGCACTGGTCTCGCAAATGCCGTCCGTTCCGGACTCACGGCCATGGTTGACCCCCTGATGCCGGATTATGCCTATGGCTCCGAAAAAATCCGGCGGGGAATTGCCGTGCTCCTTTCCGATCCCGATGCCCCGGAAAAATACGGGCAACGTCTGCTGGCCGGTTTGGCAGAATTCAAAGCCGCCGGATTCGTTTTGGAATCTCCTGTCGAAACACATCTTGAACCGTGGTGGGACGCGACCATCGACAATCAATATCTCGAACACGAAAATCCAGTAACTCTGCGAATGAAATAACCGTTCACAAAAAGAGTGCAAACCGCTCGCTTCCCTCCCTGTCCCCTGCCCCCTGCACCCTTTCTCCGGTTGGTCAACTGTATTTTCAGAGCATATAGTATAAATTCAACCAGGGACGTTTTGATTTCAGTGGAGAGAATAAAGCATGAGGAGAATATCAGTCAGAACCGGCAAACCCTATGAGGTGCATATTGAAGCCGGGATTCTGCAGAGGGTGGGTAAACTTCTGGCGACTCAGGGATTGCACGGCAAAATTGCCTTGATTAGCGATGATCGCGTCTGGTCCCTGCACGGGACAAGCGTCAGCAAAGCAATGACAGAAGCCGGCTTTCAGTTGGTAACGTATGCCTTTCCCAATGGCGAAGAATCCAAAAACATGGATACCGTCTCCCGGATTCTCGAGTTCCTTGCAGAAAATTCCATGACCCGTTCAGATCTGATTGTTGCGTTGGGCGGGGGGGTCGTTGGTGACATTGCCGGCTTTTGTGCTGCGATTTACCTGCGTGGCATTCGTTTTGTACAGCTGCCCACGACGCTGCTGGCGGCCATTGATTCATCGGTTGGCGGCAAAACGGGGGTTGATCTGAGCAGCGGCAAAAATATGGCAGGAGCCTTCTGGCAGCCGGAATTGGTTCTTTGCGATCCGGATGTGCTCAATACGCTGCCTGACGAGATATTCAATGAGGGAGTGGCTGAGGCGATCAAATATGGGGTTATTGCCGACCGGGAGCTGTTTGAGTTGCTGGCTGCAGGGCGCCTGCAAAACGAACTCGAGCAAGTCATCGAACGCTGTGTGCAGATCAAGAGTCAGCTGGTCAGTGAAGATGAATTTGATTGCGGAAACCGGCAACTGCTGAATTTCGGACATACAATCGGACATGCCGTCGAAAAATGCAGCAATTTCCGCCTGCGACATGGACAAGCAGTCGCCATAGGCATGGTCATGATGGCGCAAATTGCCTGGCAAAAAGGCTGGTCCGCTGAAAATTGCGAGGCACCCATCCGGAAGGTGCTTTCCCGCTTCCAGCTGCCATTGGAATCGCCGTATGATTTCCGCAGCCTGAGCACTGCCATGCTCGCTGACAAAAAACGCAAGGGAGGCGAAATTACCCTGGTCATTCCGGAACACATCGGTAAGGCTGTCCTGAAACGCATCCCCGTTGAAGAATTACCGGGCTTGGCCTGAAACAGCGTGCTTTAAATAGGATTTTTAACAACGAAAATACACAAAAAAACACGAACTCTTTATAAGGTTGTTGCGGTAACGCATAGACCTGCCTGAGAACATCACCTCTGACGCAACTCCATCAAAGCCGACCTTACCACAGGCGGATTTTTCCAGAGAGGGCTCATCCGTCAAAGCAACAACCCTTAATTAATTTTCGTGCCTTTTCGTGTCTTTTCGTTATTGAAAAAGAATTTTTATGAATATCCGAATTGAACCTGCAAGTTTAAGCGGCAGCACGGTGGCGCCGCCATCCAAATCCGCGGCTCACCGGGTGCTGATTGCCGCCGCACTGGCCACGCACAGCACAGAAATCATCCTGCCGGAGGAATCTGAGGATATTCAGGCCACCCGTGAATGCCTGCAGGCGCTTGGAGCACAATGCCGGCGCGATAATGGAGTTCTGCAAATCAACCCGATCAATACCGGGCTGCCTTCTGCCGAGCTCGATTGCTGCGAAAGTGGTTCCACCCTGCGATTCCTGCTGCCAGTTGCAGCCAGCCTCGGCAAGCCGGTGACGTTCCGCGGAAGAGGCCGCTTGCCGGATCGCCCGCTTTCCCCATTTCTCGAAGAACTGCAAGCGCACGGTTGCCAGTTTTCCGCGCAGAGGCTTCCCTTTGTTCTGTCCGGAAAACTGCAGCCGGGCTGTTTTCAGCTGCCGGGAAATATCAGCTCCCAGTTTATCTCAGGACTGCTCTTTGCACTGCCAGGATTGCCGCAGGACAGCTCCATTGAACTCAGTACAGACCTCGAATCCTCCGGATATGTCGATCTGACTAGAGAAATCCTCGCACAGTTCGGAATCGTCATCCAGCAGGAAAAACGAATCTTCCGAATTCCGGGAAACCAGAGTTATATCTCTCCCGGAAAAATAGTCATCGAAGGTGACTGGTCCAATGCCGCATTTTTTCTGGCGGCAGGTGCTCTGTCTGGCCCGCTGGAATGCCGCGGTCTGAAAGCCAACTCCAGTCAGGGAGATAAGCGAATCCTTCAGGAATTGCGGCGTTTTGGTGCACAGGTGGACGAACAATCCGGCCGGGTCGTAGTATCACCGGGCACTCTGAACGGGTGCCGGATTGATGTTGGCGAAATTCCCGATCTACTGCCGATTCTGGCGGTGGTCGCTGCCTTTGCCAAAGGCAGCAGCACCCTGTACAATGCCGCCCGGCTTCGGCTGAAGGAAAGCGACCGTCTGACCGCCGTACGCAATATGCTGCTGACGTTAGGCGGCAAAGCAGAGGAAACGCCAGATTCCCTGATTATTCATGGGCAGGATCAACTGCTGGGCGGACTCGTCGACAGCTGCAATGATCACCGCATCGTCATGGCTGCCTCCATCGCTGCATGCCGTTGCCAAAATCCGGTCTGCGTCCGTAATGCGCAGGTAGTCAGCAAATCCTGGCCGAATTTCTTCTCCGTATATGCCAGTCTGGGAGGCCAAGCAAACCATGTCATCTGAATTCGGAAAAATTCTCAAAGTCAGTATCTTTGGTCAGTCTCACGGGGAAGGGATTGGGGTGGTGATCAATGGTCTGCCGCCCGGCGAAACGCTCGATCTGGATGCCATTGATGCCTTCATGAGACGCCGTGCACCAGGTCGCAGCCCCCTGTCCACACCGCGTCAGGAAGCCGACAAACCCGAATTCATCGCCGGGCTTCTGGGCAATGTCACCTGCGGTGCCCCGCTGTGCGCTCTGATCCGCAACCGGGATACCCGTTCCGGAGATTATGAGCAACTGCGCGATGTCCCACGCCCCGGGCATGCCGACTATCCGGCAACCATACGCTACAAGGGAGCCCAGGATCTGCGCGGAGGCGGACATTTTTCTGGACGTCTGACCGCACCGCTGTGTATCGCCGGCGCAATCTGCCTGCAGCTGCTGGCAAAACGTGGTATCTTTATCGGGGCGCATATTGCTGCAGTAGCGGATATTGATGATGATCCCCTGCCGGAACAGGATCTCAATGAGGAATTTCTGCAGCGGATTTCTACGAAGTCTTTTGCAGTGATCAATGATGCCGCCGGTGAAAAGATGCAGCAGGCTATACTGGCGGCAGCCAACGACGAGGATTCTGTCGGCGGCATTATCGAATGCTGTGCAATCAATTTCCCGGCAGGTATCGGCAATCCCATGTATGAAGGGCTCGACAACCGCCTGGCGCAGGCCATCTTCGGCATCCCGGCCATCAAAGGCCTGGAATTCGGCAGCGGCTTTGCCGGCTCGCGACTGCGCGGTTCAGCCAATAATGATCCCTGGATTCTGCAGGATGGCAAGGTGCGCACGACCAGCAATCACCATGGCGGCATTCTTGGAGGTCTGAGCAGCGGCATGCCCCTCGTATACCGGGTGGCCGTCAAACCGACGCCTTCCATCGCCAAAACCCAGCAGTCCGTCAGCCTGTCACGACAGGAAAATACACCGTTAAGCATCAAGGGGCGCCATGACCCCTGTATTGTCCCAAGGGCAATCCCCTGCCTCGAAGCAGTGACTGCAATCGTCCTCCTCGACCTCCTCCTTGAACAGTAATTTTTTAACAACGAAAAAACACGAAGAAACACGAAAAAAAATCCGGGGAAAGGACGACGCGGGCAAACAGTCAACATCCCTTCCCGGATTTTTTTTCGTGTTTCTTCGTGTTTTTTCGTTGTTAAAAAATTACTGTCCTATTTTCTTTTTTAGTTCGTCCAAATCGGCCTGGAGCTGTTTGAGCAGTGCGCCCGTTTTATCCAGACGACCGATATACAGTTGCTGACGGGCGAATTCACGTCGATCCATCGCTGGAGACCCCATGACGATTGAACCCGGTTCGAGATTTTTTGAGACGCCGGCCTGTCCCATGACAATACTGCCATCGCCAATATGCAGATGTCCGGCCAGCCCCGCCTGCCCGGCCAGGATCACCCCTTTGCCAAGCCGGCTGCTGCCGGCAATGCCGACCTGAGCGACAATCATACCGTCCTCGCCAACCTCGACATTATGACCAACCTGTACCAGATTGTCGATCTTCGTTCCGCGACGAATCCACGTGCGCCCGAAACGAGCCCGGTCAACACAGGAATTGGCTCCGATCTCGACATCATCATCAATCTGAACAATACCCACCTGCGCTATCTTTTCATGACCAGAAGGCCCGGTTTTGTACCCGAAACCATCAGCCCCAATCACTACGCCGGCATGTAAAATCACCCGGTTACCAAGCAGGCAGCGTTCACGAATGACGACATTCGGATAAAGCAGGCAGGCCGAGCCAACGCTGCATTTGCGCCCAATGTAGACATTCGGCAGCAAAACCGTATTTTCACCAATGCTGGCATCCTCTTCAATGATCACACCTGCGCCAATATGTGCCGAGGCAGGAACGCTGGCACGCGGACTGATCACTGCAGACGCATGAATGCCCGGCAAGTATTTTTCCGGCGGCGGCGTAAACAAGGCGATGACCCCATTAAACGCATCTGATGGGCTTGCACAAACGATCCAGGCACGCCCTTCCGGCGGAGCAACCTCAAATTCCACCGGCACCAGGACTACCCCCGCTTTCGAAGGCAATACCTGATCACGATACTTTTCATTGCCAAGAAAGGATACATCCAGGTCGGTGGCTTCGGATAGAGAGGCGACTCCCTGAAGCGGTTGATGACAAACCCCGCGCAGCGTCCCTCCTACCAGCTCAGCAATCTCCTGAGCAGTTTTTTCCAGCAGCATAATGGACTCCTGATCGAAGAAAAATAATAATCAAGGTAATGCGTCAGATTAGCCCAGGTAACAGAGAATCTTTTTAACCACGAAAAACACAAACTGACACGAAAAAAATTCATGGAAAATACAACGCATGAAAAGCATACAACGTCACTTCCATGAATTTTTTCGTGTCATTTCGTGCCTTTCGTGGTTAAAAAAAATACCATTGCCTCCCAGCGTGACTGACGTGTTACATTATTTCGTTGCAGGGGTTTCGGAGCTTTCCGCGGCTTTTTTCTTCAGTGCCTCGACTTTGTTCCGGGCTTCCTGAAGTTCGCTTTCATGTCCACGGTTGATGTTGCTGACGATGTCGTCCGTGATCTCCTGTTCCTTCGGGTAAACCAGCAGAACCGGCACCCGGTTCAGAGAACGTCCGGAGACCTCGTAGACATGTGTAAAGCCTTTTTCTGTGGAGTACCGCTGTACCTGTTCGGTCAGATCCTTGATCAGGCCTTCCTCGACGGTTCCGCGGGTATTCTGCAAAGACTGCATTCCTTCCTGACGGAATTTCATCAACTCATCGCGTTTGACCTGCAAACGTTCCATCAGAACTCCGAGTTTCCGGCGGCTGTCCTCACGCGCCTCCTGGCTGAGCAGCTCATTCTTCATGTCAGACTCCGTGCGTTGCGCCTCTTTCAGGGAACTCTGATATTCATCCCGCATGATCGCATGGCGCTCTTCAAAATCCTGTTTTTGCATTTCAAACTGAAAATTCTCCTGGACGGTCTTGTAATAATTCTCGAAGACCTTTTCCATATTCAGATAAGCGACCTTGTCAGCTGCCTGTATAGCAATCAGACCGCAAAGCATAAAGGCGACCGTAAACAGACGGATTTTCATTCATTTCTCCTGATCATGAGTTCCACTGGAAATAACCGTTTTCGACACGTGGTAAAAAAATACATCCAAAATGCCACTTTACAACCCATCACCCCGCAAAACCATGCCAAGTAACTAGACCCCATGCAAAAAGGATAACCACGGAATGCACGGAAAACCTGGGGTGGGCTTAGCGCCCACAGCCTACAGTTTTCAGTTGATTGCGGTCTGCCGGTTGTCCATTCAGTCCCTCGTCCCTCGTCCATCGTCCATAGGGTCCATAGGGTCCATAGGGTCCATAGGGTCCATAGGTCCATAGGGTCCCTCGTCCCTCGTCCCTCGTCCATCGTCCCTCGTCCATCGTCCATAGGATCCATGCCGCCCACAGCCCACCCCAAGTTTTCCGTGTTTTTCGTGGTAAAAAAATGAGTTGTGTGCGCCAGGCCGCTCCGAGTCAACTTCGGATCAGCTGCTTCGCTAAATCTTCAACCAGTATGCTCACTCTTCCCGGTAGCGAATGAAACCCACCCTCTTCATCGACCAGAGCAAAGAGCTCCGCCGGGATTTCAAGACGGACGGTCTTGCATTGTCCGGCAGCCAATGACACCCGCACCGAACCGGCAAACTGCTTTAGCGGAGTGCGGAACGCCGCCTTTTCATGCCGGATAAAAAAGAGAAGAACCGTTTCCCCCGAAACATCCCCTTCATTCGCAACGGTGACCTGACAGGGAAGCGCTTCCGCAACACCGCACTGTGCCGGGACTTGCAGATCCAAACAGCGAAAGGTCGTATAACTCAACCCGAAGCCAAAGGGATACAGTACCGGCCCGCTGAAAAAGCGATAAGTACGATTCTCCATCGAGTAATCGGCAAAATCAGGCAGATCAGCCGTCGATCGATAAAATGTCAACGGAAGGCGTCCGGAGGGATTAACACGTCCGCAGAGAATATCAGCGGCGACCCGTCCACCCTCCGGCCCGGGATAGAAAATCTGCAGTACCGCATCGGCTTTGTCTTCAGGTACGACCAGAGCACTGCCGGAAGTGAGGAGGAGAATGACGGTCTTGCCGGTTGCGCGGATGCATTCCAGCAGGCGCAACTGCACTTCAGGGAGTTCCAGTGACTTCTTGTCACCGGAAGCATCGGAATTTGAGGCATCGCCGGCCTCACCCTCGAAAGCCGGAGTCAGACCCAGGCACAGTATCACCAGATCACTGTGTTCTGCAGCAGTCAAGGCTTCCGCCAGACGGTCATGGTCTTGCGCACACATTTCCGTTTTGCGGTTCATGATTTCGCAGCCCCGGGCATAGATCACAGCGTCCTCTCCAAATTCTTCCAGCAGACCCTCCAGCAAGGTCACATATCGGGTGGCGGTTCCTGCATAATTGCCGCGCAACACATCGATATCAGCTGCCGTCGGCCCGATCACCGCAATCCTCCGCAAAGTGGCCGCTTGCAGCGGGAGGCACCCGTTGTTTTTCAGCAGAACCATGCTCCTCTCGGCAAGTTTCCTTGAAACGGCACGGAATTCTGCGCATTCCAGGCGATGGTAGTCCGGCAATTCTTCGGGCGGGTCAAAAATACCCAGGCGGAATTTAAGGGTCAACTGCCTGCGCAGAGCCTGCTTGATATCGGCTTCTTTCAAGAGTCCCTGTTCCCAGGCATCCTGCACACGTCCCTTCATTTCACAGCAGACATCCACCCCGCTGGCAAGCTCGCGCGCAAAAGCCTCCGCCATGCTTGAACAGGTTCTATGAGCATGCACCAGATTTTCGGCAGTTCCCACATCCGTTACCACAACCCCGTCAAACTTCCATTCCTCCCGCAAAATCTGCTTCAACAGCACGGGGTTTTCGGAAACTGGGGTTCCGTTCAAGGCATTGTATGCGGTCATTACGGAAGCTACTTTCGATTTTTCGACGCAATAGCGAAACGCATACAAATAGGTTTCCGCAAGATCACGCGGGGAGACCCGCGTATCAAAGCCGGCACGGATTCCTTCCGGCCCGGAATGCGCCACAAAATGCTTAATGGTAGCGGCACAGGTCATATGCTCCGGGTCAGGCCCCTGCATGCCGCGGATGTACGCAGCCCCCATCAGTGCAGTCAGATGCGGGCATTCGCCGAAGGTTTCGTGCCCGCGACCCCAGCGCGGATCGCGGAAAATATTGATATTCGGAGAAAACATGGTCAGGCCGGAATAGGTTCCGTGCCAACCATGTGCCGCATAATGAAAATGTTTGATGCGGGCTTCTTCGGCGATAATCCGCCCCATTTCATATGCCAAAGCAGGGGTAAAGGTTGCAGCCACTGCGATGGCCTGAGGAAACATGGTCGCTTTGCCATTTCGAGCAACACCGTGAAGCCCCTCATTCCACCAGTGATACCCGGATATACCAAGCCGCGGAATAGCCGGATTCTCCATCATCAGCATCCCGACTTTTTCCTCAAGCGTCAACTCCCCAAGCAAAGCTTCTGCACGAAGCTCTGCGGGCAGTGTCCGATCCTGAAAACGATTCATGTCAGCCTCTCTCTCTTCGATAATTGATCGATCATAAAATATATTGCATCATCACAGCACTGCCATGCACAGGTGCCCAGCGGACAGAAGAACTGTTTTTTAACAACGAACAGACACGAAATTTTTATATGCTGTTGCAGAGCGGTCTCATGCACCAACGCAACAACCATATAAAATTTTCGTGTCTATTCGTGTCTTTTCGTTGTTAAAAAAAAGGTTATGGCCGTCAGCCCGCCCAAAGTATTCTGAAATTGGCCCGAAACAGAATCATGCATCCAGTGCGGCGATCATTCGATACGGTAGATCAGGGGCTGTGTGATAGCCTTGTGCTCAAGGAACATCAGAAAATAGATTGGCAGGCAGATGATTTTTCCCTGGGATTCTACTTTCCCGCTTTTACTGACCACAAATGCAGAGGGTATGTCAAACTCTGTTTCCGACATCAAATTGTTGAGTGCTGCGTGTAGCGTAAAATCTTTACCGCTTTTTGCTTCGATTGGCAGAACGGCATCGCCGCTTTCCACCAGAAAATCCACTTCACCACGCTTCTTCGAGTTATAATAGTAGATGGTTTCAAAACCGTGCGCGATAAGTTCCTGTGCTACATAATTTTCATAGACTGCTCCAAAATTCATATCCGTATCGCCATTCAGTATCTTTATCTGTATTCCATCCATATATAGCGAACAAAGAAGACCCACATCATTCATGAAAAGTTTAAAAAGATTGGATTTCCTCGCCAACTCAAGTGGAATTTTTGGTTCATCCACATTATAGACGGGAATCGCGATGCCGGCCTCTTTGAGCCAGATAAAGTCCGCTTCGGCACGATCAAATCGTCCACGTTCAGAAGCTTTTTTAAGGTAAAACCGCTTGTTATGCTTGTTGAGTTCGGACGGAATGAGAGAATAAATGTATCTTAGGCGCATCTTCAAACGTTCATCATACTGGGTGACGTCACGCCGATATTCCTGAACAATTGCTCGCTGTTCACCGTAAACCTGCTGAACATCATTGGTGTCGATATATTTCTGGACAACTGCCGGCATGCCACCCGTAACCAGGTAGAGCAAATGATAGCGCAACATTTTTTCGTGAACAACCGCATCAGGGCTTTGCCGCCGCTCGAAAGCATCCCGCAAATGGCATATTACAGCATCATCGACTCCGTTGGCACGAATGAATTCTTCAAAGTCAAGCGGAAACAGCTGCGCTTCTCTCATGTATCCCACCGGGACAGATCGGATGCTTTTTAACTCCACACCCAGCAGAGAACCGCTCAAGATGTAACGATAACTGCCTTCTTCCACAAGAAATTTAATGAAGGTGACCGCCTCTGGACAGACTTGCACCTCATCGAAGAAGATAAGAGTCTTCCCCGGTATCAGGCGGACTTTTGCCAATGCGGATATGCGTAAAAGAATGTCGCGCTCATCAGAGACGTTTCGGAAAATGTTGCCGGCTTCTTTATCCTTGATAAAGTTGAATTCCACAAACGACTCATAGTGAGATTTTCCAAATTCACGCACACTGAAAGTCTTCCCGACCTGCCTGGCTCCCGTTAGAAGCAACGCCTTGCGGGAACTGTCGTTGTAGAAGTGATTCAATTCGGTTTCTATTTTTCTTTTTAGCATCTTTCATATCCTCCTTTCAATGTGTATACTATAAAACTTAATTGGCATTTTTTCAAGCAATAATACTGTTATTTTGGAACGTTTTT
>JAQVUB010000278.1 GCA_028699735.1 Lentisphaeria bacterium
CCCGGTTGCGATAGCCTTCAGTCAGACAGGTCAGACAGGTCAGACAGGTCAGACAAGTCAGACAAGTCAGACAGGTCAGACAGGTCAGACAGGTCAGACAGGTCAGACAGGTCAGACAGGTCAGACAGGTCAGACAAGTCAGACAAGTCAGACAAGTCAGACAAGTCAGACTTGCCTGCACATCCTGTCCCCCTGCACAAGCTATCCTTTCACACCTCCTAGCATAATGCCTTTGACCAGGTGTTTTTGCATACAGACAAAGACTATGATCATGGGAATAACACTCATAGCAACCGCTGCCATCAGCAGGTTGGTTTGCTGCCCTTGTGCAGACTCGAATGCCAGCATTCCGATCGGCAGGGTATATTTGTGAGGGTCTTTCATCATGACAAGAGGCCAGAACATCGAGTTATAATTACCCATGAACGAAAAGATGCTGAGAGTGACCAGTGCTGGACGTGCCAGTGGCATGATCACATTCCAGTAAAGCTGCCATTTTGTGGCCCCGTCAATTTCGGCTGCTTCGTCCAGAGACTGAGGAATATTCATCATGAATTGGCGCATTAAGAAGGTTCCGAAAGCGGAGAAAGCGGCCGGCAAAATCAGTCCTGCATAACTGTTGACCAGATGCAAACGGATCATATTCTGAAAGTTGGGAATAATCATCACCAATCCAGGCAACATCATTGTAGCCAAGTACATCAAAAAAATCGTATCTCGCCCGCGCCATTTAAGGCGGGCAAAACTGAAGGCCGCCAGACTGCTGGTGAAAACTTGCAGAAAGGTAACCCAGGCGGCGACAAAAATGCTATTCCAGTACCAACGGCTGAATTGAATTCCTTTCAGAGTAAAGACCGATCGATAATTATCCCATTGGGCTATTTCCGGAAGCCAGTCATTCAGTCCGACCTCTTCGAGTCGTTTAAGGCTGGTGAGCAGCATCCAGGAGAAGGGAAGAACCAGGGCGCAGGCAACAATGGCCAGCACCAGGTTGAGCAACAGCAACGCCAAGCTTTTTTTTATGGTATACAGTTTTAACATTGCCATAAATCCGAATCAGTCATTGGTATATCGGTTGCCGAATTTCCAGTTAAAAAGAGTGACGATGAGCACTAGCAGAAAGAGCACCCAGGAGACTGCAGAGGCGTAGCCCAGTCTGCCAGTCATAAATCCTTGTTCGTATATGTAGTAGCTCAAAGTAGTCGTTGCACCGGCTGGCCCCCCTTGAGTCATTGTGCGAGCCATTTCAAAACCGCCTTGCAAGCCGCCAATGACTGATGTGATGAGGACGAAGAAAGTGACGTTGGCAAGTTGTGGCCAAGTGATAGTCCAGAAACGCTGCCAGGGGCTGGCTCCGTCGATATCAGCTGCTTCGTAAAGTTCAGGCGAGATGCTGGACAATCCTGCCAGATAAAGCAACATATTATTGGAACCAAGGGCTCCCCACAGTCCCATCATCATGATGGCAGGTTTTGCCCAGTAATAGTCCACGAGCCATTTAGGGGGTGCCAATCCTGCTGCCCTTGCTTCTGGAAAACGGAAAGCCAGTATCGCCAGTCCAATCATGGCATAACTGAATACGAGCATGGTTCCACCGAGGATGACGGCGTCTGCCAGTCCATAATCAGCTTTGGCATGAAAGGATTTTCCTCGTTTCACTTGCCATAAAGCAACAAAATAAGTAATGATCGCAGCTGCCGGCAGAGCCAGGCGCTGCCAGGGCAAAGGCAACAGGTGAGCAGCCAGCCAGGCTGGTAAAGTAAGCAGAAGTAAACTGACAAAGAGGCAAAAGCTGCCGCTTTCACCTTCTTTCCAGCGTATCAAGACGCGTCGTGCAAAAAGCGTATTGCAGACAAGCAAGATCAATACCAGCAAACTGCTGGCCAGACTGGCGTTGGCGGGTGTGAAATTGGGGGTGGCAGTGCTGATCCAGTCAAGGATTGGTCGCAGTGCATTATTGATCGGACCATTTTCCGGGCTGTAGAGTTTTTTCCAGAGTATGAAAGTTGCGACTCCGGCGGTAAAATGTGGGAAATAGAAAAGCGTTCGATAAACCGTTTGTCCTCCCAGGCTGCCGAACACGAGTATGCCTGCAAACAAACCGCATATCAGCAACAAGGTGCTGCTGCTGGACCTATTCAGAATTACCAGCAACATACACGAGCAAAGCAAGCAAGCGCCTGCGATAGCGACAGCCCAAATACGACGATTTTGGCCACGGAAGTTATGATTCAGCAGCAAAGCACTGCCCAGGCTGCCGGCTATTCCGAAAGGAATCCCTATCATGAGAAACAGGGTATTGCCAAGGAAGCGAAAAAAATCCGGTTCTGCGAATAATTTCCGGAAGTTGTCAAGCCCGATGAATTGTGGAATTGCCCCTGGACGGAAATAGTTATGCATTTCGAAGTTCCAGTTGGTGAAAGCCAAAAAGAAACTGATCAGCAAGGGCAGGGTCGTGAAAGCAAGGAATCCCAGGATGTTAGGCAGGAGAAAGCCTAACCCGACAAGAATTTGCCTGATTTCTCTTTTTAACTTTATAGCGTTCATGGGTTTTCTTCCGCTTTGATCAATAATTTGCCGGTCTCCAGATAATATTTGCGATGGAAAGGGTTACTGATCCAATGCGCGGGAATCTGTTGCCCCTTTTTCTTCAGTTCCTCAATTTTTTGTTGTATCTGAACTTGTTCCAGCCAGTTTTTCTTCATTTCCGGATTTGCCTGCAGGCTCTCTTGAATGGCTCGGTTGAATCGTTCTTCTGCTTCGGTGAGGACGTCTTCGGCGGTGCCCAAATCATTAAAATATTTTTTTAGGGCATATACAAGCCAGTTGTTGTCCGTTGCCTTGCAATAGGGGGAAGCGGGTGCCGGCAGAGCTATGTTCATCGCCCATTTTAATTCATTGGCATGCGACCTCCCCTCATTTTCATAGCCTTGGGGTTGCAAATAATCCGGGTTTGCGCAAGCGTATTTCGGGTTGGGCGGCAACCCATCCGCTTCTTTGATGATGTAGTCATTATAGGTTTTGCTGGCTAAAAAAGCAAAAAACAATTTCGTCAACTCCGGATTCTTGCTGCCTTTGTACAGGATGGCACTACGGGTGCTGATGATCAAATTTTTGAAATCGTGCATTGGCACCTGAGCGGTCGCAAAATTGATTTTTCGGCTGAAGGTGCGAAAGCGTATCAAGGCGTATCTTCCTGTCAGGATGGCGGCGAAATTGCCATATTGCAGTTGCGAGAAGTTGCCACCTCCGTATCCGCCTTCAGCATTCATGGAAGCCATCTCGGCGGCAGATGGCGCCAATTTATCGACGAATGTCCATTTGTAAAGTCTTGCCATTGCGTCGATGAAAGGTTGCTCGCTGCAGGTGGCGGCGGTCATGGTTTCGTTAAAGAGATCCACTCCTTGACTGCGCGCCATGCAATTCAGTATGTAGGTATTGTCAAGGGGGGCGCAGAAGAAGAACTCTTGCCGGGCAAGTCCCGCATTGGCTCGTTCAACGAAGCGTCTTCCGATGGTTTCAAATTCATCCGGAGTCCATTCTGCGGGTATCGAGTCGATGCCAAAGCGGGCCAGCGTATCCAGATTGAACCAGAAAGCTGCTACCGCGACATTGCAGGGATAAGCGTATTGCCGTCCCTGCCAGCTCAGGAGTGAGCGTGCGCCGGGATAAGTGTCTTCGAGGCTGAAGTTTCCCTTGGCGGCAAACGCTGTGATATCATGGCAGACTCCCATGGGCGCGAAAAGCTGCGCCTGCGCATCGATGATGTCGCCGCCGACTCCAGAAATTGCCTGGATCAGGCTACTCTGGTTGTTTGCGGCATCCAATTGCAGCATGATCATGGGCTTGTTTTGCTCGTCAACATGCCCATTTTCCATGCACCATTGGTTGAACAACTCGACTTGTTCGTAGCGTTGCGGATTGGGGTCACTTTTCCAACGGATGATCGGGCGCTGGGTTTGCTGTTCCGGCTGTGTTCGCCAAGTATATAAAGAAGCCCCAGCCAGAAGAAGCAGAGTGATGGCAAAGATTTGTTTCATGATTGTATTGATTTCACGGCATTTACTCCCTCATGAAGAATCAAAATTTTCCGAATCAGCTTGTCCAAACTTTTAATTCCAATTCCCGCAGCTCGATTGGATAATTCAAGTTCGCCTCCGCCTTCAGCAATTGCAATACGAGTTGGTTTTCGCCATTCTTCAGCTGATTTTTTGGTATTGATGCATGGAAAATCGAATATGGCAGGATTTTTTCCGGATGCAGCCTGGCATCTCTTCCTTTAAAACAATGTGAGCGTTGGACACTTAATGGTTTGTCATTCAATCGGAATTCAAATAGATCTCGTGGGGTGACTCCGACAAGTAACCATTGCAGTCTCGCCTGAATTTTATCCAAGTCACCGTTTTGGCAGTAAAATCGCATTTTCATGGTTGTTTGTTGCCGCATCCATGTGTGTGGGCCGGGCGGAAAATGTGGGTGTTATTGTGGTGACATCAAAAATTGAAAA
>JAQVUB010000279.1 GCA_028699735.1 Lentisphaeria bacterium
AAAGCCGGTTCGGCTGGGTCGTTCTTGCAGTTTCAAAGCTCCCTTGCTCACAGCGAAAGAACTGGAACTCTTCCATAAACATTTGCAACGGACCTGTCACTGTTCCGTTTGCATTCAGTAAATCTAACAGGGCGTTTTCATTCTATTTCCCGCAAAAGAAAAGGCCTCACATCTTGCCCCCCCAAGTACTTTCTCGGTACAAACCCCTCGTGGTGAATAGGAATTCAATGACTTTCATGAATGAACATGTTTCTGCATGACTTTTTATGATTCTTCTTGCAAACCTGCTTTTGCAGCACTATTTTTCTGACGTGGTTCAGACGACTCCCCTCCCCACCCACCGGGGGCTGACCATACCCCGCGCGCGCGAGGATTGATGGATTAGACAAACAACGACAATTCATGACATGCCTACTATGTTTTGTTTCGTGTGCTCGATGCAGAAATATCAACGAATCTTGTTTATTTCCAACAAGATAAATGTTTTAATACAAACGCCCTGTAAATCTACAATGGCAAAACCGTCATTTGAAGTGTTGCGATTCATGGTCACAGGCATATACCCGCCGTAAACTCACAAATCGCCATACAAAAATCTGCATAACCTGCGGATGAAATATTATGGGTTTCGGCATTATTCTGCCGAAGTCTTCAGCTTTGGAGGATGCCGCATTTCCGGGCGAGTTCAGCGATGATTTTGAAGCGTCCGGTTTTGGCACGATCGTATTGTTCCAGGGTGCGGGTAGTCAGAACAATAGCGTAGAATTGCCGTTCAAAATCGAGGAAGATGGTTTGGCCGCTCCAGCCGGAATGATAGGCGGTATGCGGCGAAAATCCATCCGGTTTGCATTCATCTTCGACTATCCAGCCAAAACTGCGCTGCACCGGGCCTGCCTGCATTGCCGGAGTGCGGATTTCCTGAATCGCCTCGCTCGAAAAAAGCTGCAGACCAGATTCCGTTTTTCCGTCGCGAAGAAGGCAACGGCAGAATTTGGCCAGATCTCCTGCACAGGAAAAAGCGCCCGCATTACCGGTATTAAAGCCGTCCCGGAACAAACGAAAAGCGATAAAGTCCGAAATTTGCCCAGGGTGTTGCGTGGCGCAGGTCTGCGCCAGCCGAAAAGAATCCGATGTAACTGGTTTTCCCAGGGAGCTGTCCGTCATACCCAATGGCAGAAAAATCTGTTGGCGGCAGAATACATTCAGCGTAGTGCCAGTAACTTCCTCAATAATCATGCTGAGCAGATGAAAATTCCAGCAGGAATATTGATAATTGCCAAAAGGATTCGGAGGCGGAACCGACAGAATATTGCGGCAGATTTCAGCACCGGTTTCTGCCGCATAATGGTTTTGCTGTCCGAATCCGGATCTGTGCATGGCCAGATCACGCACCCGGATTGGCTGGGGAAGAGCAGCCCGGTATTCCGGCAGATAATCGTTGAAAGGGCGGTCAAAATCGAGCAGATTCCGGTCATGTGCAAGCAGCATTGCCGATGTTGTCGCAAGGACTTTTGTGACACTGGCCATGTCTATGACTGTGTCCAGACGCATGAGCCGTGTGTGCCCCGGATCGGCATAACCACAGACGCGTGTTTCCAGAGCACCGCCCAGTGTCCCGGCAGCCAACACCGCACCATGGATGATACCCTCCCTCATTTCATCGCCAAGTTCCTGTTCCAACATGTAATGCCTTGTATGCTGTGTTTTAACCGAAGCTCACTCTTTCGGAGTGCAATGTGTCTGAAATCTCTTCTTTCTTGCGGTCAACCCTTTTATGGCGACTGGGAAACTTGATGATTTTCAGGAATCCCTATGTTTCTGCAAGATTGCCTATGATTCTTCTTGTAAATTCGTTTTTGGAGCACTATTTTTTCGTCGTGGTTCAGAAAACTCCAATCCCCACCCAACCAGGGGGCTGACCATACCCTCCGCGCGCGCGGGAGGAGGGCGCCAGGCAGGGTATCCGGGCGCCGACGGTTTGGGGGAGCATGGCTTCGGAGGCAACGTACTTTGAAAAAATGATGCATTGGTAATGCGTCAGTTAAATTTGGTAACAGAGGATTTTTTTTAACAACAAAAAGCACGAACCGACCCGAAAAAATTTTATGGGAAACGGTTTTTACTGGGGGTATTCGTTGTTCATCCCATGAATTTTTTTCGGGTCGTTAGTGTTTTTCGTTGTAAAAAAAATACCCCTGCACTCAGCTGACAGATTACGATGCATTGCCCCAGCATCCCGGTGTCCTTGTTCAGCATGGTTGTGTATTGCCTTTGTCCTACTATAGTATGAACGGCTTTGGCTGCCAGTCCGGAAAGTTGAGCGATTTGTATTGAAAAGGATATATCATGACCAATTACTCTCTAAAGGGCTTTATTCCTCGCCCGATAAACCGGGATTTTGCTTCTGAGCGGCGCCGGTATCAGGGCATTCCCACGCTGGAAGTGCTGCCGTCCGGACGTATGCTTGCTGTGTATTATGCCGGCGAGCTGCCTCATGAAGGACCCGGGAATTATGTTGTTCTAGCCTGCAGTGACGACCGCGGACTCTCCTGGAGTGAAATTCAGGTGGTCGCCCCTGTCGAAAAAGACGAACGAGCTTTTGATCCGGTGCTCTGGCTTGATCCAATCGGAAGGCTCTGGTGGATCTGGAGCCAGTGCGTGACTCAAGGAGTCCATGATATCTTTGACGGACGCAATGGCGTCTGGGCAGCCGTCTGCAAAAATCCGGATGCATCCACATTGAAATGGAGTCGGCCGCGGCGCCTGGCGGAAGGGGTGCAGATGTGTAAACCAGCTTTGATGGCGGATGGCACCTGGGTTTTTCCTGTGGCATTATGGAATTACTGGCCGGAAAAAGTGGCGCCGGAATTCAAAACTCTGGCTCGTTCCAACCTGCTGTTGAGTCGTGATCAGGGGAAAAGTTTTACCCTTGTGCCCGGCCCGGATGTCCCGGAACGGGTTTTTGATGAACATATGTTTATTGAACATCCGGATGGCAGCTGGGAAGTCTTTGCGCGAACAGCCTACGGCATCGGCAAAAGCAGTTCTGCGGATCAGGGAAAAACGTGGAGCCGGGGTTGTGATTCCGGCCTGGGGGGGCCGAGTTCCCGTTTTGTGCTGAGTCGTCTGCGCTCCGGAAAACTGCTTCTGATCAACAATGAAACTCCACAACTTCTGCCTGGCGAAAAGCGCAAGGGCTGGGTACGCCAGAAATTGATCGCATGGCTTTCTGATGACGAAGGGGCATCCTGGTATGGACGCCTGGTTTTTGAAACCCGGGATAATGTCAGCTATCCAGATATGGCAGAGGGAAAGGACGGTTTCCTTTACGTGATTTATGACCGGGAACGCAGTTCCTACGGGGAAATCCTGATCGCAAGATTTACGGAGGCGGATGTCGCCGCAGGCACCTTCATTACCCCGGGTTGCTACTCCGGGCTGATCGTGACCGCTTATCCGATGATGCTGAAATAAGCTTAGCAGTTTGGAAGATCTTTTGTAGGTTTGGAGGATCCGTTCATTGTCTGCCGGATATTCATGAGCAGGATTGCCAGTGTCATCCACAGCCAGCGTTTACTGAAAAGGTCGTCCCAGAGGCAGCAAAACAGCACGGCAGGAATGAACAGCATGATGATGCGTTGTTTACTCTTCAGATGTGCCAGCCAGAACGCGAAGCAGCAAAGCATGGCCGGGACTCCGAACAGGGCGGCCAGATTCAGGTATTCATTGTGCGGATCCATATACGTGCAGAATGGCTCCACCCAATGCGGAGAACGATATTGCTCCATGATGGCCGTGATTTTTTCCCGGTCTGCATACAGCGGATACTGTTGCCGGATGCCATTGGATCCCAGGCCGGTCAGCAAGTTCGTTTTGTCCGACAAGAGCATCTTCAGGTAAATTTCCTGGTGTATGGTATAATTGCCCTGGTGCCGGAAGTTCAGATACGGAGACTTCTCTGAAATTGGAAAAACCGGCCATAGAACGGTGAGCAGGCAAAGAATAGCAAAGAGCAACAACGCGGAAACCAGAGCAGGCTGCAGTAAGTTTCGTTTTTCCGGCCAGGCGTCGAGTAGCGTGCCGGCCAGTAAGGCCAGGGTCATAAGAGCGTGTTTGCTGGCGGTGGAAACTAGTGGCAGCAGGCAGAGGCCAATGCAGCATATCAGCAATAGTACCTGTTTTGCTGTCCGGCAACGGCGGAATTGCAGCAGCAGCCACGGTTGCACTAGAGCCACCGGCATTATGTAAAAGCTTCCCAGCAGATTGGGATTGCTGAACAGAAACTGATAGCGCACAGACAACAGGGTCAGCCCGCGCGACCCGGAATATGGATCGAAATAGAAGAGACTTTTTCCGGGGAGTGCTGGAAAGATCAGCGCCAGGGAACCCAGGCAGAAAGCAGCCAGCAGGAACAGCAGCATGAATATTCCAAGCCGCTGCAGGATGCGTTTCTCTGGTGGCAGCATGCGGAAGA
>JAQVUB010000280.1 GCA_028699735.1 Lentisphaeria bacterium
TTCCCTTCAAAATTTTCGTGTCCTTTCGTGCCTTTCGTGGTTAAAAAAGCTTTTTGGACGCCCTTTACATAAGGAATGATTTATGTCATCGCATATTGAAAAATGCCGCGAACTGGCTCTCTCGGTTATTGCGGAAATGAACCGGATAGGCATCATCCCGGATGTGGCACACTCCGGACTTCGCACGAGTCTGGAGGCCGCCGAGTGCTCGAAAAAGCCGGTTGTCGCCAGCCACACGGTCGCTGGAGCTCTCAGCAAACACTACCGGGGAAAAACAGACGAGGTTATCCGCGCGATCGTCAAGACCGGCGGATACGCGGGCATCTGCGCGATCCCTCATTTTTATCGCGGAACCGGAATGATTGATTCATTCCTCGACCATATCGTTTACGTGGCCGAAAACTTCGGGGCAGAGCATGTGGCTATCGGCACGGACCGATCATCGCAATGTTTTTCTGAGGCGGGCATTGTCTGGCCGCAGATGCGGCGCTCCCGGCCGATTTTTGAACAGTTCTGGACGCCTGCTATCGATCCCTTTGAGACCACGGAGACAATGACGGATTCTGTTGCCTGGACCAATTGGCCGCTGTTCACGGTCGGGCTGGTGCAGAGGGGCTTCTCCGATGATGATATCCGAAAAATCATCGGTGGGAATGTGCTGCGCGTGGCACAGGCCAGCCTCGAAGAGTGAAACTGGTAACGGAGGATTTCTTTTTTAACAACGAAAAAACACGAAGAGGCACGAAAAAATTTCATGGAAGCAACTTTTACTGTGAGCATGCGTTGTACTTCCCATGAAATTTTTTCGTGTCTTTTCGTGTTTTTTCGTTGTTGAAAATGCAAACGCCTTGCAGCCAGCTTTACAGCACATCCAGGACGGCATCGGTCATTTCTGTGGTGCTTGCTTTGCCGCCGATATCACGTGTTATGTATTTTCCCTCTTTCAGCACCTGCTGCAGTGCTGTCATGATCCTGTCCGCTTCTTCTTTGCAGCCGAGATGTTCGAGCATCATCGCGATTGCCCAGAATGTACCCATCGGGTTGGCTATGCCTTTTCCGGCAATGTCTGGCGCAGAGCCATGGATTGGCTCGAACATGGATGGATATTTTTCCTCGGGATTGATGTTTCCTGAAGGTGAAATGCCGATGCTGCCAAGCATGGCAGAGCCCAGATCTGTAAGGATGTCGCCAAACAGATTGCTGGCGACGACGACCTGCAGGCGCTCCGGATGCATAATGAAATACCCCGCCAATGCGTCAACATGCATCTTGGCGGATGAAATGTTCGGATAATCCTTGCGAACCTCTTCAAAGATTTGATCCCAGAATACCATCGAGTAGTTCAGGGCATTGGATTTGGTTGCCGAGAGCAGATTGTCCTTGCCGTTTTTCCTGGCATATTCGAAGGCATAGCGCAGGATGCGTTCGGTTCCCTTGCGTGTGAAGATGCTCTGCTGCATCACTGTTTCGTCTGGCCGTCCAGCATTTTTCCATTCGCCCTGTCCGCAGTATTCTCCTTCGGAATTTTCCCGTATGCAGACAAAGTCCATCGCCGTATTTTTCAGAGGGGAGTTCAATCCAGGCAGCATCTTGACCGGACGCATGTTCACATATTGGTCAAACTCCACGCGTATCGGCAGCAGCAGCTGGCGCAGAGAGATGTGATCCGGTACGCCCGGAAAGCCCACGGCACCCAGGAGGATTGCATCGCAGTCACGCAGAATGGTCATTCCGTCATCGGGCATCATTTTCCCGTTTTTCAGATAGTATTCGCAGCTCCATGGCAGTTCATTATACTGGAATGCAATTCCGCCGTTGCTTTCCGCAATGCGGTCGAGTATCCGGCGGCCTTCCCGTATGACATCCACGCCAATTCCATCACCCGGTATCAAATTCAATCGGAAGCTCTTCATTGTGTCCCTTGTACTACGATCACCCTGATTTTTGTTTCGAGAAAAATTTTTCTGCAGCCTGATACACGAAGCTCAGGTTCAGTTCGAGTTTTTTTGAGTTTTTTCGTTGCAAAAAAAATACGGCTGCCAGCCATCCCGGTTTATGCCTTTCCGTCTGCCGGTATCTGGGGCAGTTCCATCCATTGCAGCACAGGAAGTTCCTTGCCTTCGAGGTCAGGCAATGCGGTTTTGAGCCGGACAAAATCGTCCCGCAGGGAGAATTCGTCGAGAGGTCGGACAAAGTCATCGTGGTGAGTCGGATATAAACGGCTGAATTGGATATGTCCGATCAGTTCCGGGAAGCCAGGCTTCCAGCGGCTGATTCCGCAGAAAAAGCCGTCGCATTGCAGCTGATCCACGGCCGGGAGATGCAGATTGGCCGAGCCGGCATTGAGGATGCGCTGTCCTTCGACTTCAATCAGGTAAGCGAATACTTCACCGCAAAGCCAGTGTGCCCTTTCCTGCATGGAGACTTCGGGAATGGACTGATAGCAGCCGGGTGCGCCGACCGGTTCCATATGTCTGGATTCAAGTGCCGTCACCCGTACATTTCCCGGAAGATCCACTACCTCTTCATAGGACAGTTCGTGCAGCTTGTCTTCCGGCACTCCTACCTTGCGCATGATGTTGCAGGCAGTTTTCGAAGCAAGGAGGACTGCTCCCGTACGGGCAATGATGCGCGGGACATCCGGCAGATGATCCCAGTGGGAATGGGTCATGAGAATAAAGTCGGCAGGCCCGTCGAGATAGCGATCCACCTCTTCGGGTATGGTCAACTTTTCCCGGTCGCGACTCACATACGGATCAATCAAGAATGCCCCTTGCGAATGCCGGAATTCCAGCGCATTGATTCCCATCCAGCGAACGGATATACTCATGTTTTTCTCCAGCATGCCCTTTTAATTAACCAACAGCACAAGAAACCTCTTTGGTCGGCGTCTACTTATTTCTTTTGGTCATCAGAAGCCGTCTCGAGGGATTTGATGCCACAGAGTGCAAACAGTTCCCGGATGGCTTGCCTTTCCACGGGATTATGCGAATTCTCAAGCCTTAATTTCTGTTTGTAAAATTCCATTCCGAGGTAGGAGCATTGGTGACTTTCCGGCAGGGGTATTCCCTCCTGCATTTTGGCCACCATGTGGAGATTTGTTCTGGCGATATCATAGCCCGGGTCGAGTTCCAATGCTTTTCTCAATTCGCGTTCAGCGTCGGCTTTGCGCCCGAGAAATGAATAGCATATGCCGAGATTGCCATGGCTTTGCACATGATCCGGTTCTTTCTCAAGCAGTTCCAGAAAGCCATTTGCGGCTTGTTGCGGGTCTTTGGGAATCAGGCTGTAATAGTGCTCGAACCGCTTCATGCGTTCAATATATTCTTGCAAGCTGAAGGGCGTGTTTTGTTCGGTAAATTCTTCCATTTCGCGAATCCGGTCTTTCGCCATAGCATAAAATTTGGAGTCTGGTCCGGAAAGATTGAGGAGAATCCGGCAGGCATCATAGGCTTCCGGTATGCGTGCACATTTCATCAGCGCACTGCTCAAGTTGTACCAGGCCGCCGAAAAATACGGAAAGAGGCTGACGGCTTTATGAAAGAAAGGCACTGCTTCTTCCGGAGCGTCCAGGAACAAGAAAATGACACCCTTGGCGAAGCAGTAAAAATGCGATGTCATATCCTGATATTTTTCCAGTTCTGCGGCAGCCAAGTTGCCATCCTTTGATTTTTCCAGGCGTGCCAGAACCGCATCAATCTCGTCTTCATGCGTCATATTCAGCACGAAGGGGTGTTTTCCCGTGCTGCGATAACGCTCCATTTCCATGCGTTTAGCAGCCAGATAATGTTCGCAGCCCAGGCATTGTTCATTTCGTTTGGCGACACAGCATACTGGACAGATGATTTCGTTCTGCAAAAGCAGACAGCTGCGGTTCCCTTTGCTCTTTCCACAGCTTGCACAGATCGTTTTGGCCATTGTTTTAACTTTCATTGGAGAAGAGTATGCCTTCACATCTGCATATTCAGCGGGGCATATGGGATTAAAGTAACAATATTCTTAACTGTCCGTTTCGTCCCTAATGTAATTGGTTATTACGGGGGGGGCAAGTTTATTTAACAACAAAAGATACAAAGGGACTTGGGGTGGACTGGCGTCCACAGCTATTTTTTAACAACGAAAAACACAAAAAGACTCGAATTTTTTTTAAAGGTTGTTGCGTTGAGGTAAAAGATCGCTTAGGAAAATTTCATGCTCGTACCATCAATCATATGTGGTCACTTCCCTCCTTGTCAACATGTGTCGGAGGGAATATGGAGCGCCGGTGTCTCGCCGGCTCCCCTTGGTCCGTGCAAGCTTGTGTGGACCTTTCCCTCCTCGGCGTCTCCGCCGGTATCGTGTTTCGCTTTCATCACATCAAAACCCTAAAAAAATTCTCAAAAATGAGAAAGTGTCTCATGGATAGAAACTTGCGTGTGCTGTTTCAAAAAATCTTTCTCAAAAAAAGAGAATTGGGGCGATAGTAGTAC
>JAQVUB010000281.1 GCA_028699735.1 Lentisphaeria bacterium
CCAATGCCATGTTCTCCGGAGATGCGCCCGCCCAGTTTTTTTGTTTCCTGATAGAGATCATGCAACAGCTCCGGAAGAACTCTGTCCCAGGTTTCCAGAGTCCATTCCGGCGGCATGACTGGGGTCGCATGCAGATTGCCGTCGCCGGCATGCCCATAGCAGGGAATCAAAACGCCATATTTCTGAGAAAGTTTGTCGATAGCCACCGACATGGCTGGAATGGAGGCGATAGGGACGACGATGTCTTCCAGACTCTGATTTGGCGAAAAGACCTTGAAGGCTTCGGCAATCGAGCGCCGAATCCGCCAGATGCGTTCGCTGTTGGCTTTGGTATCGGCCACATAGACTGCACTGGCGCCGGCTTTGAGACATTGCTCTCCGATGATATCATATTCCTTTTCAACCTGTTCCGGGTTGGCTCCGTCGACTGTGATCAGCAGCATGGCGCCCGTATCCTCGCAGGGTAGCGTTTCATTCAGGTACTGGCAGGCAGTCTGAAAGGAGAGACGATCCATGAACTCGATCGCTGTGGGAATGATGCCGCCTTCTGTGATGATCTTCGGAACCACTGAAATGGCGGCTTGGACGCTGTCAAAAAGGCAGAGCAGGTCGACATTGGCCTTGGGCAAAGGCAGCAGTTTTAAAATAATCTTGCTGAAAATTCCCAGGATTCCTTCAGAACCGACCATCAGTTGCAGCAGATTCAACCCCGAGACATCTTTGACCAGTTTGCCCCCCAGATTGACAATTTCGCCTTCGGCAGTGACCACTTCGAGTCCGAGCACATAACGACCGGTGACGCCATATTTGACCGCTTTGCCACCGCCGGCATTTTCCGCAACATTGCCGGCAATCATGCAGGTTTCGAGGCTCATCGGATAGCCGGCATAAAACAGGCCATAGGGGCGCAGCATTTCATTGATCTCGGAAGTGATTACCCCGGGTTCGACGGTGATCGTCAGATTCTCGCGGTCAATCTCCAGGATCCGGCTCATCCTTGAACAATCCAGTACCAGTCCGCGATACAGCGGAACCGCACCACCAGACAGACCGGATCCGGCTCCGCGCGCGGTTACGGCAATATGATGCCGGTTGGCAAAACGCAATATATCGGAAATCTCCTGCGCATTGGCGGGTCGGATGACCGCCTCCGGCAAAACGTTTTGGCAATGAGCCGCTTCATCATGGCTGAAAGCCTGCAGGCGTTCCTGATCATCATAAATCAGATTCGCCTTGCCGACGATGCTTGCCAACTCCTCGATATGCGCATTTGTCAATGGCGTATAAACTGGTTCCGAACTCTTATTCATGGCTGCCTCCCTTGGCCGAATCTTCTGCTTTCATAGCGGCGATTTTTGCGCTCAGCAGGGGCAGAATCGTAAACAGATCACCACAGATGCCCAGTTCGGAATACTGAAAGATGGGCGCTTCCGGATCGGAATTGATGGCAATGATCGTATCGGATGTCTGCATCCCGGCCAGATGCTGAATGGCACCCGATATCCCTGCAGCAATATAAACTTTCGGCGAAACCGTTTTACCGGAAAGCCCGATCTGTGCGGGGTAGGGCAGCCAGCCGCGGTCAACCGCTTCCCGGCTCGCACCAACGGCAGCACCCAGCTGGCTGGCCAGCAGTCGCACCAAAGACAAATTATCCGCTTTCTTGAAGCCACGCCCAGCGGAAATGACTAGGTCGGCATCCTGCACGCCACGTTCTTCCGCACTGGGAGTAAAGGCAACCCGCCGAGTGCGGCTTTGCAACAGCTCCTCCGGCGGGTTCCATCGCTCAATTGTACCCAGATGTCCCGGCTTCAGAGGAGCCGGTTTCTGTGCATGCGGGCGAACCGTGGCCATCTGCGGACGGCAGTCCGGGGTCTTAATGGTAGCCATGATGTTGCCGCCGGCAGCCGGACGCGTCTGCAGCAAAAATCCGCTTTCGGGTTCGATATCGAGTTTCGTGCAATCTGCAGTCAGCCCGGTGCGCAGTTTTCCGGCGACATAGGGCAGCAATGTTCGTCCTGTGGTCGTCGCCGCCGCAATCAGAATTTCCGGTTTTTCGCAGTTGATCCGTTCCATCAGGCAGGCGGAGAAAGGTTCCGGTTGAAAGACGGCCAGTTGAGCAGCGCTGATATGCAGAACCCGATCTGCTCCACGCTGGATTAGCTTCTGCAATTCTGCATCGCTGAGCTGATCACCAAAGACCAGTGCGGTCAGCGACTGCTGTTTCTTTTCAGCCAGGGATGTGGCCCAGTTCAGCAGCTCGAAACTGACTTCATTGAGCTGCCCGTTTTTCTGTTCCGCCAGAATCCATATTCCAGAGCTGTTCATCTTCACAAGACCCCCAAAAAGGTTTTTAACAACGAAAGGCACGAAAAAGCACGAACTTTTTTTAGAGTTGGGTTAGTGTGGTGATCGTTCCCTTCAGAAATTTTGTTGTAATGCAAGCCAAAGGCAACAAAAAAGCAAATTTTGGCGATGAAGTATCAGGTTTGGACATCAGCTTTCCTACAAAATTTTCGTATCTTTTGGTGTTTTTTCGTTGTTAAAATCTTTTGGGACGGGGGCTATTTACAAGGCCCCCTTTTCGCAGAGAAGGTGTATGATACGGTCAACGGCCTGTTCCGCACCGGCGGGATCATGAGCAGAAATCCGTTCACATTGCTTGAAATGACTCGGCTTGAAAATGGTCGTGACCCGGGTCGGTGAGGCTTTTAAACCCGTGTCCTCAAGCGGAAGGCTCAACCCGGATGCGTTGATGATCCGTACCTCAGCCTGCCTGGCTTTACGCTTGCCCTGCAAGGTCGGCAAACGCGGAACCGAGGCCTCCTTCAGAACACAAACCAGCGCTGAACCGTTCACGGTAACACTTTCATATCCGTCCTCGAGCAGACGCCGTACTTCCCAGCCGCCTAGCCTGGCCTGGATCGCACTGGCAAAGGTAACAACAGGAAGATCGAGCAGGGCTGCCAGCGCGGGACCCGTCTGCCCGGTTTCACCATCAGTGGCACGCTCTCCGCAAAGGATCAGGTCATACTTTCCAAGTTGCTGAATGCCTGCGGCCAAAGTCCGGGCTGTACACCAGGTATCGGAGCCGGCAAAGGCGCGGTCACTGAGCAGGATGCCCTGATCGGCGCCAAGTGCGAGAGCCTCTTTCAAGACAGCAGTGGCCGCAGGCGGGCCCATGCTTAAACAGTCCAGCCGGCTTATTTCATTGCTCTGATCGCGCAACTGCAATGCGCATTCGAGCGCGTGCAGATCGAGAGGATTGATCACCGAGTTTGCCGCTTCACGGATCAGGGTTCCGGTTTTCTCATCCATGCGGATGGCCTGACTTTCCGGTACCTGCTTGATTAACACCAGAATATTCATTCATTTACTCCAGGATGAGCCATATGGCCAAATGCGTTCAGGAATTGCCGACTTCGCAGAGTTTACTTAATTCATCAAACTTGAAGTCCAGATCCATGACCGCAATCATATTACCCTTCTGATCGTAGATTGGTTCGGCAAAGGTCATAATCATGCGCCCGGTAAAACGGGAGAAGAATAAATCCGAGCAGTAAGGCTCTCCAGTCGTTTTGACATTGACAAACCATTCCTTCTCGTTGAAGTTGACTTTCAGAAGCGATCGGAAAAGCCCCTTGTCACCGCGCTGAGTATGCACATTGCAAATCTGGTGTCCATCCAGATTGGTCAAAGCAAGAAACTGCAAAGCGGGTTCGGAACGGATAATCTGCTTCAGGAAACGTTCGAGAATGCGTGGATTGAGCGACTGAATTTCCGGTGCGGCGCAGATGCTCTGAGCCAGCGCACGCCCTTTTTCCATCGCTTTCTTTTTGACCTTTTCGAAGTTGGATTCGAACATGCTGGGAATATGACGTTTGGCCAGAGAAATCATCTCTTCGCTGGAAATGCTCGAAGTGCGCCCTTGTGCATATTGTTCCATGACCCAATCATAAATGCTGCGCACGCCGGGATGGCGTTTGCTCAGCGGTTCATGATCCGCCTCCGGCGCATCTTTGACATATTCATTAAGCCATTGAGCGATGCCGGCCATTCCGGACTTGTCGGTGACCGTGATCTTGATCGCACGCTTCAACAACGCCTCCGTATCAAAAATGCTGTAGATTTCCGGATTTTTGAGCAGGCCATCGGCATGAATGCCGGCTCTGGTGGTGTTGCATTCCAATCCGACAAAGGGATAATTTTCCGGTATGGGCGCCTGGACTTCATTGCGGTAGAAATCAGCGATATCGGTGATGATCGTAGTGTCAATGCCGCAACGCTCTCCCTTCAACGAAAGGTATTCGATGATCGCTGCCTCGAGTGGCGGATTTCCGGTGCGTTCGCCGTAGCCAAGCAGGGAAGCATTGAGGCTCGATATTCCATACATCCAAGCGGTTACCGCATTAACATGCACCTTGTGAAAGTCGTTGTGTCCATGCCATTCCAGCTGGGCAGAGGGATA
>JAQVUB010000282.1 GCA_028699735.1 Lentisphaeria bacterium
GTGAGCAGGAAATCCGTCAGGCTCTGGCAGATTTGCGTCAGGCTGACGTGGAAATTGTGACCATCGGGCAGTATCTGCAACCCGGCAAAGAACAGTGCCCGGTCGTGCGACATGTCTCACCGGAGGAGTTCAAGAGCTGGGAACAGATTGCTGAACAGGAATTTGCTTTTAAAAAAGCGGTCTGCGGGCCGCTGATCCGCAGTTCCTATCTTGCCGAGGAAGCGTATCGTGCGTGAGTTTTTAACTTCCGTTCCGGAGGCGCTCATGAATTTTTATACGATTGTCCGTCCCGAGCATCTGAATCACTATCATTATTTGTTTGGTGGTGTGATGTTGCGCTGGGTCGATGAATATGCTTATGTCGCCGCCATCCGGGAATTTCCCACGGCGCGTTTTGTCACCCGTGCGATGGATCAGGTTTCCTTTACACAGAGCGTTAAGAATGGAGCCATGTTGCGTTTTCAGGTTTCCCGGGAACACCTTGGCAATACCTCTGTGCAGTACCGGGTGACAGTCTTTGCGCGTGATCTGCAGGCAAAAGAGGAATACCATGTCTTTGAAACCACAGTAACCTTGGTGTCCCTTGCTCCGGATGGCAGTAAGGCTCCAGTGCCACCCCTGATTGCAGAGGAATGAGAAAGGGGGGGCAGAAGCAGGGTGCAGGGTGCAGGTTTAAAAAGTGGCGCAACCGGCCCGGTTGTGAATGGCAGAAGGAGGCAGCCCTGTCCTTTTGCAAGCCTTTATCGATTGAGGTGAAACGATGAAAATTTTATTGATTGGCGGAACGGGAAATCTATCCCAGGCCTGTGGCGAATTGCTTGTACAGCGCGGACATCAGGTCACGCTTCTGAACCGCGGCAAAAGCAAAGCGGAGTTTCCTTGTGAAGTGCTTCAGGCAGACCGAAATGCGCCCGGGGCTATGAAACAGGCTCTGGACGGACGCGTTTTTGATGTCATTGCGGATTTTATTTGCTTTGATGAAAAGGATGCTGCGATTGCCTTTGAAGCCTGCAAGGGGCGTTGCGGCCAGTATATCCTGATCAGCACCACCGTTGTCTATGATAAACCGCCGCGCGTGCTGCCAGTGACTGAAATGGCTCCCCTTGGCAACCGGTTTTCGGAATACGGTCGTAAAAAAGAAGCTGCTGAGCGATTTTTACTGGATAAGTTTGCCCGGGAGAAGTTTCCACTGAGCATTATTCGGCCATCTCATACCTATTCTGAGCGCTGGCTTCCCAATCCGGTTACCAGTGTTGGTTACACACTGGCTGCACGCATGGAAAAAGGGCTGCCAGTCTTTGTCCATGATGACGGACAGGGACTTTGGACACTGACCCACGTGCGGGACTTCGCTGTGGGTTTTGCCGGACTCTGCGGAGCACCCGGCAGCCTGGGTGAAGCGTATCAGATCACTTCTGATATGGTGCTGACTTGGAATCAGATTCTTCGTGAAACGGCTCTTGCCCTGGGAGTTTCTTCCGTGGAAGTAGTGCAGATACCGACGGATTTCATCTGTGAAGTGGTTCCTATGATGTCCGATAAATTACGAGGCGACAAGGCCTGTGCTGGTGTCTTTGACTGCTCGAAAATCAAAGCCCTCGTGCCGGATTTTGATTGCCGCATCAGCTTCCGCCAGGGAATCCGCGAATCCATAGCCTGGTTCAAAGAAGACCCCGCACGACAGATCGTCAACCCCGAACATGACCAGGTCTTTGATACCATCATCAATGCCTGGAAAAAACACAGTAATTAACCACGAAAAAACACGAAAAAATTCGTGTCTTTTCGTGCTTTTCGTTGTTAAAAAATCAATTGAGGTCCGGGCCGCGTCTTCCGTAATCCCAGATTTGTCCGGGTTCCTGTTGGGGTGGTGCGGGTATGCTTTCCGGGATCAGTTTTCCAGCCAGTTCGAGGAGTTTATCGGCGATCAGGTCGCCGGCTTCGGGCACCAGGTTGCTGTATGCCGTGAGGATGGTTTCGTAGCCCCCGCCGGTTTTGGGGTCGAAGGCGGCAGCATCGGGAACATATCCGACGCAGTCATTAGCCAGTTCGACGACCATGCAGTTCGGGAAGGCGCTGCTCTTTTTGATCCGCAGGCTTAGGGACGTGAAATATTCTGCGGGGGTTGACAGCAAAACAGTTCTGCCGATCTGGATGGCCGTCAGCGGCACTGGGCGTACCGGCTCCAGACGCGCCAGTTCTCCAGCAATCAGACGTTCCCGGGCAAAGACCGCATCCGGCGCCTTGGGATTGTCCGCAAGACGTTCTACGGTCTGCCAGGCCTTGACCAGAGATTCCGCCGAGGGCTTGCGCCTGGCAACTGGCAGAATTTCGCTCTGCCCAGCCAAAGTCTGGCAAGCATATTTTTCGGCAGAGACGAGTACTTTTCCTGCTTCCGCAGCGACCCGGAAGCCGAGTTTATAGCTGCAATCCAGCCCGAAGTCTTTGCTCCAGGCCAGATTATTGACCTGAGTGACATCCCCGCAGGGGCCATTGAGCAGCACAACGCCGCATTGTTCACCAAAGAGTTTTTGCAGGGTTTCCTCAGCGTAGTGGTACCAGTCCGCATGAGCCAGGTGCCCGCTGTAGGTGGTTCCGTGACAGGAGTAGTTGAGCAGGCAACCGATCAGGGAGCCATCCTGGCGCCAGGCTCCGATGACTCCGACCTGGGGATCAATGGGGCCGGCCGGTTTGACGATATTGGGGTTCATGCGTCCGGGATGGGTATAGGCCCGTCCGTCCTTGAGGAAGAAACGGCGGTTGAAAATCATTGCGGCGTCTTCCCCGCTGCCGCAGTTGATTAAAGCCGGTTCGAGTCGTCTTGAGGCCATGATCAAAGCCGTCCCCAGCTGACGCACGACCCAATCCGTGTACCAGGCATCCGGCACCGGGGAATCTTGCAAAAGATTCCGGACTCTGGGATCCGCATTGTTAAGCAGTTCCAGGTCAAAAAACGAGGAGACTGCTGCTGCGGAATGCGTATGCGAAGCTGAAATGATATGATAATCGAGCTTCAGGCCGCCTTTCTGCAAGGCGAAGTCCAATGCCCTTGCAATGGTTTCCTTGCTGACAACGCAGCAATCCACCCCCGCAAAAGCAGTCAGGAAACCATCCTGCTCGAAGATGGCCGCACGAACTTTCAGAGGCCCGGCAACCCCTGTAAGATATTGCGGACTGTAATTTCCCGCCTGCATGGTGCCAACCGGGGCGGTAATGTCGGTTGAAAAAAAGCCTGCTTTCATTTGAAAAAATTCCTTGAAGAAGGGGTTTAAAAACGGATTTTTACTGGGGTTCCTTTGCTGGCGGATTCGATAGCGGCCTCTGCAAAGGCTACGGTTCTGGTGCCCTGATAGACATCGGTGGGGCATTGTTCTCCGCGCTGGATATACGCGACAAATTCTTCCAGTTCCGAACGGACATTGTGATTGGCAATATTGACTGGAATCTGGCAGAATTTCAGGGCGGAGGACTGTTTACAGACATCCGATTCGCAAATCTGTATATGATCGCTGGTATTGTCGCAGATGATGCTGCCTTTGGTTCCATTAAGCACTGTCCGCATGGTATAGGGGCGTTTGACCCCGATGGAGACAAAGACGCGTCCGATGACTTCATCCGGGAATTTTACGACGGCCACTCCGGTATCCGGGGTTGGCCAGTCGGGGAGGTGCTTGTGATTCATGTAGCAGAAAACTTCCTCGGGGTCGCCGGCCAGCCAACGGGTCAGGTCGAGGGCGTGGCAACCGCCGCCCAGGAAGCCCTGCCTGCGGATGGCTGGGTCTTTGCGCCAGTCCTGATACCCGGTAGCCAGAGTGTAGTCGTGGGCATATTCGCTTTCAATGTAGGTCAACTCGCCAATCCGCCCGGAATCCAGCAGAAACTTGGCCAGTTTGAAACCCGGTGCATAACGGCAAACCTGGCCGGTCATGAAAAAACGCTTGCTCTTTTCGACGGCGGCGATGATTTTCTGGCATTCCGCCACGCTGGGAGCCAGCGGTTTTTCGCAGGCGACATGCTTGCCGGCTTGCAGTGCCTTAACGCATTGATCAGCATGAAAGTGATCCGGGGAAGCAACAATGACAATATCGGCATCGGAAGCATAAACTTCTTCTTCTGTGGCGGCCAAAGCGATTGCGTTACTTTTATAGAAAGCGTGATCGATTTTGCTGTTTTCCTGGTAGAATTTGTCATAGACCAGGCACAACTCTGTTTCCGGCATGGACTGGGCGGCTACTGCCCATGCATGACCCATGCGAAGACCCATTACGGCAACTTTCATCTTCATTGGAGAAATCCTTTGCTCTTAAGTCAAAATAAGGTATCAGGAAAAAAACACCTGATGGAATAAGATATTCGCTGAAAAATCCCTTGCAACCGGCGCACGAAATTTCTCGTTGAAAAAATTGACTTGCCGATGCCGGGAAGTATATTTTTCTTTTACGGTAATAAAGCATTGTAAG
>JAQVUB010000283.1 GCA_028699735.1 Lentisphaeria bacterium
AAAGAAGCAGCTGGTAAAATGGCCGGCATGCTTTATATTATAACTTTTAACCGTTATTCGCAGGTGAGATGACTGGATCATTACACAGACGCGGATGAGAATCCCAGTGTGGTTTGGTAGCGAAAACGCTCAAGGCAAAACAAATGGATAAACAGAAAAAAGAAGCAACGATCAAGGAATTTCAACGTTCAGCCACGGATGTCGGTTCGGTGGAGGTTCAGGTAGCTTTGGCGACCGGACGGATTATTGAGCTGACTGAGCACATGAAGCTGAACAAGAAAGATTTCAGCAGCCGTCGCGGTCTGGTGGCTATTGTCAACCGCCGCCGCAATCTGTTGAGTTATCTGCAGCGGGAAGATTATGACCGCTACATTACGCTGATCCGCAAGCTTGGCTTGCGTCGTTAGTTGCACGGGTTTCGTTGACGCGTCCAGCTGCCTTTTTTTTGGCAGGGACGCGTCTGCTGTTATTGAGGGAATTTTGGAAAGGCAGCGGAGCAGGAGCTGTTGGTGGAATTGATCGGCATTGGCAATCCGTTTTTTTTAACAACGAAATTCACGAAATGGCACGAAAAAATTCATGGGAGTGGCGCTAACTGCTGGCATGAAGTGTACTTGCCATGAATTTTTTCGTGCCATTTCGTGAATTTCGTTGTTAAAAAAACTGGATGATCGATGCCGCAATTCCGCAACAAACGTTTCTTGGAATTCTGCGCGTCTGCCTTCCAGCAGGAAAAAGGAAAAGCAGGAATGAGTAGTATTGAGAATGTCAGCGTTGATCTGGGCAATGGGAAAGCGCTTCAGATTGAAACCGGGAAAATGGCTTTGCTGTGCAATGGGTCGGTAACCGTTCGCCAAGGCGATACGATGGTACTGGTCTGCGCCACCAGCGCCAATCCGCGTCCGGGCATCGATTTTTTCCCCTTGCAGGTGGAGTACCGCGAGCGTTTCGCTGCTGCCGGTAAAATTCCGGGTGGTTTCTTCAAACGCGAAGGTCGTCCCACCGAAAAAGAGATCTTGACTGCGCGTATGACGGATCGTCCGTTGCGTCCGCTGTTTCCGGAAGGTTTCATCAATGAAGTGCAGATTGTTTCGACACTGCTCAGTGCCGATGGCGAGAATGAGCCCGATGTGCTGAGTATTCTGGGCGCTTCGGTGGCTTTGATGGTTTCGGATATTCCGTTCAATGGGCCGGTTGGGGCGGTGCGTGTTGGCCGCGTTAACGGCGAATTCCTGCCCAATCCCACGAATCAGGAAATCTTGCAGAGCGATATTGACTTAGTCTATGCGGGTATTGCCGGCAAGGTGATCATGATCGAAGGGCGCTCCAGCGAAATCAGCGAAGAGGATTTGCGTGATGCCATGCTTTTTGCCGATAAAATCGTCCAGAAGCAGATTGAGGCTCAAAAAGAGCTGGCTGCCCGTGTCAATAAAGCGAAATTTGCCTTTGTTCCCAATCTGCCCCCTGCAGATTTTCTGCAGGCTTGTACGGAATTTTGCGGGAGTCGTTTGCAGCAGGCCTGTGCCGCGGGATCGAAGCTTGAGCGCCAGAGTCAGCAGGATCAGCTTTTTGCTGAGATGGTTCAAACCCTGACCCCGAAATTTACTGCGGAAGATGGTTCGGTAGCTGATTTCAAACTGGTTTGGGAGATTCTGCTTGAGAAGGCGATTCGCAGTCTCGTTCTGGAGAAGGGAGTCCGTCAGGATGGCCGCCAGCTTGATGAGTTGCGTCCCATTTCCTGTGAAGTTGGCATTCTTCCCCGTGTGCATGGCAGTGCTCTTTTCCAGCGCGGCGATACACAGGCGTTGGTCGTCACCACGCTGGGTTCCAGCGATGATGCACAGGAGTTCGATGTGGTTACCGGCGGTGAAAAGGAAAAATCCTTTATCCTGCATTACAATTTCCCGAATTTCAGCACCGGAGAGGTCGGACGTTATGGCTCTACAGGGCGCCGTGAAATCGGTCATGGCAATCTGGCAGAACGCTCTGTGGTTGCAGCATTGCCGAAGGATTTCCCCTATACGGTGCGGGTGACCTCGGAAATTCTGGGTTCGAATGGTTCTTCCTCGATGGCTACGGTTTGCGGATCGAGTCTGGCGTTGATGGATGCCGGAGTTCCGGTCAGTGATGCGGTTGTCGGCATTTCGATTGGTTTGGTGACTGGCAGCGACAAACGCGAATTTCTGACTGATATTCTGGGTTCAGAAGATCATTATGGCGACATGGATTTCAAGGTGGCCGGAACCAGCAAAGGGATTACTGGTTATCAGCTCGACTTGAAGATCGCCGGTATCGATATCGAAGGCATGTATCAGGCCATGCTGCTGAACCGCGCGGCACGGGAAAAAATCCGCGCTGTTATGAGTGCCTGTCTCGATCGTCCTCGTCCACAGTTGAGCCAATATGCTCCGCAGATGGGGGTTGTTCGCATCAATCCGGAAAAGATTGGTGCATTGATTGGGCCTGGTGGCAAGAATATCCGTGGCATCCAGGATCAAACCGGTGCTCAGATCAGCGTTGAAGAAGATGGCACTGTGAAAATCTTCACTCCGGATGGCAAGGCGATGGAAAAAGCGCGGTATCTGGTGGAAGCTTGCACGGGTGAAGTGGAAGTCGGTAAGATTTATCAGGGCACGGTCAAGACAGTCAAGGAATTTGGTGCGTTTGTTGAAATTCTTCCTGGTCAGGAAGGTATGGTTCATATTTCAGAGCTGGCGGACTATCGTGTCAAAGCGGTTGATGAAATCTGCAAGGCCGGCGATGAAATTACGGTCAAAGTCATCGGTATTGATGATCGTGGTCGGGTGCGCCTGAGCCGCAAAGCCGCTCTCGCGGAATTGTGAGGCCTGTTTTTTTGTGATTGTTTGTTCATAGCCAATTCCCGAATCAATTGAAAGGATTGTACAATGAAAGCGGATATCCATCCCAAGTTTCAGAAATGCGTCGTAAGCTGTGCCTGCGGCAACCAGTTTGAAGTTTTCTCCACGACTGCCAAATCGTCGGTCGGCATCTGTTCCAAATGCCACCCCTTCTTTACCGGCAAGCAAAAGCTGGTGGATACCGAAGGCCGTGTGGATGCCTTCAACCGCCGTTACGCCCGCAAACAGGCTTAGCTCGAGCCTTTGCAAAACTCTGACACGGAATATTCCCGCCTCTGACGCGGATATTCCGTGTTTGTGTTTAAAGTTGTCAGTTTTAAAAAGTAGCGTAACCGTCCCGGTTGCGATTGTGATGGGGCGACTGGTTAAAAAGTAGCGCAACCGTCTCGCCTAGCCACATGTATATTTTCCCCGGGAAGGCTCATGCGTCAAAGCAACAAGCAAATAAATTTTCGTGTTTCTTCGTGTCTTTTCGTTGTTAAAAAAGCTTAACCGGAAGCAATTTCAGTGAATCTTGACCGATATATAGAGACATCCTTGTCCCGTTTACAGGAACTAGAACGGGCAATCTCTGCTTTTGATTTCACGAAGGGCGGTCAGCGGCAGTATCGCCAGCTCAACAGTGAATATCAAAAGCTGAAACGTATGCAGGATACCTGGCAAAGCCTGCAGAAAACCTGCAAAGAGTTGCAGGAAAATGAGCAGTTGCGGCAGACGACAAACGATCCGGATTTCCTGCAGCTGATCAGCGCCGATCTGGAAATTTTGCAGAAAGATGAGCATCGTCTTGATGGTGAGCTCAAAGCTTTGATTCTGCCGCCGCATCCCAATGAGGGTCGAGATGTTATTATGGAAATCCGACCGGCCACCGGCGGAGATGAGGCAGGACTTTTCGTGGCTGACCTCGCCAGGATGTATCAGCGTTATGCCGAAATCCGGGGATGGAAGATGGAAGTCCTCGAGAGCATCGAGACGGCGCTTGGCGGTCTGAAAAATATTTCTTTTACGCTCACTGGTGATGATGTCTGGGGCACCCTGCATTTTGAGAGCGGGGTACACCGTGTGCAGCGCGTTCCGGTAACGGAATCGCAGGGCAGGGTGCATACATCGACGGTGACGGTAGCGGTTATGGCAGAAGCTGAAGACGTCGATATCGAATTGAAGGCGGAAGAGTTGCGCATTGATGTCTTTCGCGCCTCGGGTCATGGCGGGCAGTGTGTCAATACCACCGATTCCGCAGTACGGGTCACCCATCTGCCAACGGGTTTGTTTTTTGCCAGCCAGCAGGAAAAATCGCAGCATCGCAACAAGGAGATTGCTCTGCGTCTGTTGCGTTCCAAATTGCTGGAAATCAAACAAAATGAGGAAGATGCCAAAAATGCAGCGGAGCGGCGTTCGCAGGTTGGAAGCGGCGAACGCAGTGAGCGCATCCGCACCTATAATTTTCCACAAAACCGGGTCAGCGATCATCGCTATGATATTACACTCTATGACCTGGATCATATTCTCGAAGGCAACCTCGATCCCCTGATCAGCGAAATCCGAGCCATCGACGCCAATCAGCGCCTCGCCGAAGAA
>JAQVUB010000284.1 GCA_028699735.1 Lentisphaeria bacterium
TGTCGGAGGGAATATGGAGCGCCGGCGTCTCGCCGGCTCCCCTTGGTTCGTGCAAGCTTGTGTGGTGCCTTCCCTCCTCGGCGTCCCCGCCGGCATCGCGGTTCGCTTTCATCACATCAAAACCCTAAAAAAATCTCAGAAATGAGAAAGTGTCTCATGGATAAAAGCTTGCGTATCCTGTTTCAAAAAATCTTTTTCAAAAAAAGAGAATTGGCGCCATAGTAGCCCGAAAAAAATTCATGGAAGCGGCGTTGACTGCTAGCATGCGTCGTACTTCCCATGAAATTTTTTCGGGTCGTTTTGTGTCTTTGGTTGAAAAAAAATACCACAGCCACCCAGTTTTCTGACGCATTACCCCTTTTATGCTGCTTGTGTCCGGGAAAACCGCCTTTTCCCGTGTAATTTTGTCAAAGGATATTACATTGTAAGCATTACCATTTTTCAGGCCTATTTTTCAGGAAGGGAATCATGTCATCGGTTGGAGTCACTGTTTTAGGCAGCGGCAGCAAAGGCAATGCCATCGTTGTGCACAATGCACAGGAAGGCCTGCTGATTGATGCCGGCATGAGTTTCCGGGAAATCCGGCGCAGGCTGGCTGTCGCCGGCCTGGCGGAGAGCCTGATCAAAGGGATTTTGGTAACGCATGAACACAGTGACCATGTCTCCGGCCTGCGAGTTTGTGCCGACCATTTTCAAGTGCCGGTTTATGCCAGCCGGCTGTGTGCTGACAGACTGCGTCATCAGGACGACAAGATGTGTCCTGCGATTCTGTTCACCCCGGGGGGTAGTTTTCCGGTTTGCGGCTTTACGGTACTTCCGTTTGCGGTACAGCATGATGCGGTTGAACCGGTTGGTTACGTCATTTCCATGGGTTCCCGGAAAGTGGGGATTGCGCTGGATTTGGGGCGTCCCGGGCAGATGACTGAATTTCAGTTGCGTTCCTGCGACACGCTGGCCATCGAAAGCAATCACGATTTGAATATGCTGGCAGCCTCGAAACGCCCCTGGCACCTGAAACAGCGCATTCTGGGACCCCAGGGGCATCTCAGCAATCAGCAAAGTCAGGAACTGCTTGGCAAAACCCTTTCCAGCAATACCCGCAATGTCATTCTGGTGCATATCAGCCAGGAATGCAATACTGCGGAGCTGGCGGAAAATTCCGCCCGTCGGAAGCTGCAGGAACTCGGTCGCAGTGATGTTCATCTGCAAGCTGCAAAACAGGAGCAGCCCCTGCCCACAGTCTGGGCGTAAAAGCTTTTTTTAACAACGAAAAAACACCAAAAAAACGAAAGTTTTTTAAAGGTTGTTGCGTTGACGTATGAGCTTTCTCTGGGAAAATCCTTCTATGAAAATCGTTTATCTTTTATTTTTGTTTTTCGCGGGTGCCGGTATAAGCTTCGGTCAAAATGCGGTAAACAGCCTGTTTCAGGCGGCACGACAATTCGAGATCCGCCCTATGGCAGAGAAACCCGCCTGGGCGGAACCGGAAACATCTCCGCTTTTCACCGTTGCCTGGCTGAGCGACCTGCATATCACCGATGATACCAGTGAAAAACTCGTTCGTGCGGCATGCCAGCGGATACGCGATGAACTGAAGCCCGACCTGACGTTTATCACCGGCGATAATTGCGGTCTGCCGGAAAGCCGGTTGCAGGAGCATCCGGAAAAACCGCTTGGTTGGCGTCGGCATCTGTGGCTGAAGAATTTTTTGCAGGATGAGCTTCCGGGGGAATATGTTCTAATACCAGGCGACAACTGGCCCTGGGATTTTGAAAAGGTTTTTGGCGCGGACAAGCGCAGCTTTACGGTGGCCGGCTTTCAATTTATTTTCCTCACACCGGATCAGCAGGCGCTTGCGAAAGAGGGCTGTCTGACTTTTGCGGAGGATACGCTGGCCTGGCTTTGCGAACAGATCAAAGCGAACCAGGATAAACCGACTCTGCTTGTGATGCATGAACCGGTCTGGCCGCCCTGCTTCCTTGATGCCCCAAAAATCCGTTCAGTGGCGGATGCCAACGCACAAATACTTGGTGTGCTTGGCGGACATATCCACCTGGACCTTGAATTCACCTCAAAGCATTGGAAGCAATGGTGCTGCCCGGCCATCGGAAGAAGCCATAACCCGGCTTTCAAACGGCTCCAATTCTATCGCGAACAAATCCTGATGACCAGCTATGAATGGCATCCTGATAAAAAAGCTTTTGCTCAGGCGCCCAAATGGCAGAGAATCGAAGTGCCGGAAAAATACCGGGAAAATCTGCCACCGCAACGTCCGGACACCGGCTTCGTGATGGAAAATCTTCAGGAGATGTCGCCTCGCCCACGGCAGAAAAATCCGCAATTGGCAGGGCGTTTTGCTGAGCTTTCCAGCCTCAATATGAACTTTATGCTGGAAACAGCCTTCGGAGCTATGTTTTAACCACGAAAAAACACGAACATACACGAAAAAATCATGGGAAGATGCGTTGCCTGTATGCATACGTCGTATTTCCCATGATTTTTTCGTGTATGTTCGTGTCTTTTCGTTGTTAAAAAAGAAGATTTTCGTATTATGGGCAGCGGTCTTTATGCAGGATATAAATCCGGTACAGTGAGCTGATGGCAACCAGTATTGCAGCGACCGTAAAGGTGACCTGCAGATTGGTGAATTGAGCTAGAATTCCGCCGCCGATCGCACCGGCAATCCCGGAGAGGCCTACTACGGCCTCATTGATGGCCAGGTAGCGCGAACTTTTCACCGGATGCACCAGCGAGAAAAAGACCAGCGTGAAATAAAAATATCCGCTGTAACTTCCATATAATATGGCTGCCAGATAAAGCAGCGGCAGCGTTTTGCCAAAGGCAAACAACAACAGGCCGGCCAGGCCTCCGAGTCCCCCCAGAAAAGCTGCGGAAGACTTGTACATCCAGTGTTTGCTGTTCATCCAGCAGAGTCCCCAGATTACCTGCATAACGCTGACCAGTGCCAGGATCGAGCCGGCGTGAACTTTTGCCAGCCCCAGATCGACAGCCAGTTTCGGTTCAAGGGTACGTACAATCGAGATGGTCGCCGTACCGATGCCAGCTCCCAGCCAGCCCAGCCAGGCATAATCCCGATATTTCCCGTAGTCGATTTCGGATTTGTGCGGGTTGTGTTCTGCAACAGGCATGCCCACCCGTAATTTTTCCACCAGCAAGATTCCGAGGGCGAGGCAGAGCGAGAAAGCGACATTGATATAGAATCCGGTCTTCCAGTCAAGGATGCCGAAAATAAAGGGGCCGCTGGCCAGTCCGGCGCTCCAGGACGCGGTATACATGGCAGTTGAAAAGACAATTCCGCTGGCGGAGTCTTTTCCCTCGAAACTCTTCATGAAGACCTGGAACGGGGTGCAGTAAAAGGCGGTGCCGATACCGGTCAGGGCAATCCAAAGATACTGCAAATGAAGATTTGGGAAGATGACAAAACCCAAGGATACCAGCGCCAGAAAAAAACCCGCACGGGTGATGATTCTGCCAGCATTCTTTTCATGGACGATTCGTCCCACCAGAAGTGAGCTCAGCGAATAGATGATGGCCCACATCGCCATCGTCCCGGTAATCAGAATTTCCGGGGAACCCGCTGCTGAAAAGCGGAAGGCCGTAATGAAAAATACGCCGCCGAGCACATAATTGATCAGAATCGGAAAAAGATAAATGAAAACACGCAACAAGAAAAACCTCCGCCGGAAGCAAAATGGATGGGTTCTGGTAAAATACTCAATATAATCCCGCATTCTTGCCGCGGACTGGGCTTTATTTTAACAACGAAAGACACAAATGGCACGAAAAAAAATCATGGAAGTGGCGGTGTTTGCTTTTCATGCGTCGTACTTTCCATGATTTTTTTTGTGCCGCTTCGTGTTTTTCGTTGTTAAAAAACGGCAATACTTGACATCTTCCATATCTGCTTTATTGTAACTACTTGATTTATTTGAAAGACAACGTTCGATGGTTGAGTGCTCTATGGAACCAAGCCTGATATTCGCATTACTGATTTCTGGAATTCTGCTGATATTTGCCGAACTGTTATTGCCTGGTGGCGTTATTGGCAGCCTTGGTGGAATCGCTCTGATCGCCGGCCTGGTTGGCATCTTCATGAATTATGGCTTCATCTATGGCAGCCTGGCCAGCCTGATTACCATTCTGGCTACCCTGACAGGCTTTTATCTCTGGTTCAAATATTTTCCCAAAACAAAGGCGGGGAAACGCCTGCTGGTAGAAAGCGACGCGCAGGAATGGCACAGCTATGATCCCGAATATGAAAAACTGGTCGGGCAGAGTGGGCGGGCGCAAACCATGTTACGCCCCTCCGGCAAAGTGATTATTGATGACCGTAAGTACGATGTGGTCACCCAGGGCGAGATTCTTGATGCCGGTACGCCGGTGAAAGTTGTTGAAGTCGAGGGCAACCGGATCGTTGTCGAAAA
>JAQVUB010000285.1 GCA_028699735.1 Lentisphaeria bacterium
GGACTTCGAGCATTGAACATCCAACAGAACGGTACAGCCTGGTAAGATCATCCACGACGATTACATCGCCGTGACACAGTGAAGAAAACACACTGCCAAGACCGTCACGAAATTTTTTCTTCGATTGTTGATTGACATACCAGTGGGAAAAGACCTTGTCATTTTCTGCCACGGATTCACTCCCAAATGGATATGTGCGCCCCGAAGTGTTGTGATCTGAAAATATACTCTTTATTTGCCAATTCTTCTCCCTGCACAATTCTTCGCAATTGGAAATTTGCTGCCCAATGGAAAGACTGTTCACCTCACTGCCGCTGGATTGGCGAGCGTAAATAATTGCTTGCATCTGATGCGTTTTCCTGTTTAGAAAAAACTGACGAAAATAACAGATAATATAATGCAATTATAATAAAATACAAATAGGTAACTGTAGTGATCGCCATCATAGCGATACTGGCTTCGATGCTGCTGCCAGCTTTAAGCAAGGCTCGGGAGTCAGCGATGAAGACGTCCTGTTTGAACAATTTTTATCAGATTGGCATTGCCCAGGGGATGTACTACGGTGATTATGATGATCAGCTTGGTGCTCCCTATGACAAAGGAGTGATGTACTACGCCTGGCAGACTAGTTTTGATCCCTATTTGTCAAATCGCACGGAGATTGCCTATAATACAGTCTATTCGGACTGCTGGCTCTGTCCGAGCAACCGTCGTCCCTTTGTCGGCAAGACTCTGGCAACCAATGGTTGGGGTACCACCAACTGCGGTACCATCGGCAATACCTCAATTGTTGGTATAGGCTTAACCGTATCCAAAGTAAAAACTCCAAGCAAGAAGGTTTTTGCCTTTGAAGGGCGTAAAGTCAATCCGAAGACATCGCTAGACACGCTGAATGCATATTATGCGACTTACGGTTTTACAGGGCTTTCGTATGCCAAGCACGGCAACGGAAGTCATTTTCTGACGGTAGCCGGGAATGCCAGCTGGCAAAGTGATTCCTCCCCCTACCGTTCGTCAAATACGACCCTGTCCGGAACGGTTTGGAGCCCCACCAAATAGATCAGTATAAATAACACCGAGCATGCTGTTTCAGCGGTTTATGAATGGCGTGCACGTAACTGGCAGAACTTTTTAAAGCTGGTGACGAAGATTTTTTTTGAACAACGAAAAGTACGAAACGACGCGAAAGAATTGCATGGAATCAGCGTTGACTGCTAACATGCGTCGTCTTCCCATGCAATTTTCCCGGGTCATTAAAGCATTACCCCGCTTAACCTTGTAACAGGAGAAAAAAAAATGCGTTCGAGACGCGCCCTTTACACCCCTGTCATTCTCTCCATTCTGCTGTTTGCCCTGTTTATTCCAAGGGGAATCCCTGCCACGAAAAACGATTCTGTCGGCCATTTGCTGATTGAGAATGAATTTTTACGAGTCAGTATTGATCCCAAACAGGACTTTGGCACATTGCGCAGTTTTTTTAATAAAATGACGGGAAAGGAACTGAGCTGTACGACAATTAACAATATTGACGGTGCTGCCGCCTTGCGTACCGGCCTGGGACGCAGGTTGTGGCGACATCCCAATGCCCATCAGTTCCTGGCGAAAAAAGAAGAAGAAGGCCCAGAACACACACAGATTCTGCGCAGCTCATTCCGTTGGACAGGCGAAATCAAAGGCAGCGATTATGACTTTCTTTTTGAAGTGAAATATTCCCTGAAAGCCGGCGAATCACGTTTGCGAGTAGACTGGAAAATCAGCAATCTTGCCGGGGAGAGCCGCCCGGTTTCTGCTTGGCTGCACGGCATTATGCTGCAACGTGGAAAATTTTATACCGTGGTTCCGGAAGGATTTGGCGATGGGCGGCGTCCCCGTGGCAACGGTTTCTTTTCTCCAGTCACCAATTGGATGGCCAATACCGGGGAGCAGACCTATTTTACTGCGGTTGAGCTAAGTAAAGTTCATGAATATTATATGTGGACTGACAGTGAATTCAGCGGAAGCAAACTCCCCTATACTCTCGAAGTGATTTATCAGCAGGAATATCTGCCGCCTGGCGGCACTTGGCAGACAACTTTCTTTCTAGGGATGGCACTCCCTTTGCCTAATGTCGCTTTTGCCTGTCCTGAAGCCGCTATCGCAATGGAACCGCTGCTCGCCGAAAAAACCGGTCCGCAGGATGTCAGCATCAGTATTGCACCGGTTAAAACCCTTGGCGCAGTGCGCCTGGAAGGGAATCTCCGCCGCAAAGGGCAAAGCATTATGCCACTGGCACCGCGTCGCATCAACTGGCAGGCAGGCCAGATGGAAAGCATTCGCTACAGCCTCCAAGTGCCTGAGGAAGGGGCGTATCAGCTGGAGCTCAATATCTATCAGGAAGGCGAACAATATCCCCTCGGCAACGAAATCGGAGCGTATCGACGATACATCGAAATTCCGCTGCAGGTAGGAAAACTGGCTGAGGGTGAAGAAGTACTTCCGCCCTGGCCGCGCACAGAAATCAAGGCACGCAATATCGTCGGGCGTTTATTGAAACTTCCATTGCTTGCGGAAGATGAGCATATGCGCATCGGACTGGCGCATCCTACAGAAAGGGTTTTTCGCGAAGACACGTTGCATTCAGAGGCTCAGGTGCAAAGCGCAGGCATTGAAAAAGCTCTGGCTGCCGGCGAGTGGGAATCAATTCCCATCGTAGTCTTTCCGAAAAACCGTCAGGGGCTCAGCAACGTCTGGCTGACTATCAGTCCATTGCGCCAGGAGGGCAGGAAAGGCATTATTCCGCAGAATCATTTCCGGCTATACCGTGTTGCCAGTCTCTATACCAAACAGGCCAGCCGCTTCCTGGATTATCCGGTAGGACATTACCCGGACCCCCTGTACCCCCTGAAATATCCCCAGGACTTAAGCGGTGACCGAAATACCGTTTTCTGGTTAAATATTCAGGCGCCGCTAACCGCAGAGGCAGGCCTCTACACGGGAACCATACACCTCCAGTACCACGAGGGAAGTATCGAAATTCCCCTGAAATTGCGGGTGTGGAATTTTCGTCTGCCTTCGCCTCCAGCTCTTAAGACCTGGGCCGGAGCCGTTGGTTTCAATATCAAAGCACAAATGCAGCAGCTTGGCCTCGAAGAATACAATGCCGCTGAAATTCGTGAGCAGTTTATCCGGCTGTGTCTGGATTATGGATTCAACCCCGGACATGGAGCCCGTTACACGGAAGAGGAGGTCAAAACGTGGGAAACTTACAATCGCGGCTTTACCGTCCTGCCGAATATTGGAGTAAAAGGATCTCATGGCTGGGCTACGCAGAAAACGCTGCAAAAACATGGCTGGGAGCAGAAGGCGTACATCTATGCCCCTTTCGACGAACATTCCAAAGAGGCCATGCCTGATGTGGTTCGCTGGGCGCAGGATTGGCGCCGGGATAATCCGCATATAAAGATTCTGGACGTCTATTATGGCAGTTATACCGAACCACTGCATGGTCTCGTCGATGTCTGGTGCAGGGATTTGCAACGGGACAGCTGGACCAGAGAACGCATGCAGGCCGGCGATGAATTCTGGCGCGTCAATGCCCCACTAATCTGGGGAGTGGAGGATAATCTTCTGGAAGGACGGGCGGATTACTGGAAAATCTGGAGTCATGAATATACGGGGCAACTGTTGTGGAGTGTGATCGCCTGGGGCAACAAAACACGCCCGGATTACCGGGGACTTGGCTCCAACGCACTGGCGCTCAATCTATTCCCGATTCCGAACGGGGTCGTTCCAACAATTCGCTGGGAAAATATGCGCGATGGCCTCGAGGATTATGAGTATTTTTATTTGCTGAAAAAGTTTACTTTGGCCTATGAAGCCAGGGCCGGCCAGGATGAGTTGAGCCGGGGCGCACGCGCACTGTGGACGGATCCAGAGGTGCATATACGCTGCCAAAGCCGGGAAGCGCTGGAACTGTTGCGAATGGAGATCGCCCGCTTGTGTGAGCAGCTCCAGGAACATGGCAAATAACTCATATACGAAGCCCCCTAGCAAAGGAGCTGTTGATGTCGAAATGTACTCTTCCGCAGGTTGAAAGCACAAACGATGGGATCACCATTCAAAATGATTATTGGGTTGTCCGCCAGGACTTGCAGCAAGGCGGAGCCATTCAATCGATCATCTTTCGCAATGGTTCCGGCAGGAATGTGCTGCAGGAGCCGGTTTCCTGTTATGTGGATACGCTTGGCGATCCCTTGTCTTTCATGTCTGCGGGAACTCGACCCGAATGTGGCCCGGAAGATGCCCTGTTCAGCAGTATTTATGATCCAAATCCGAAGGTCGAAATCGATTCTCTGAAAGGATTCCCGGTCATAACCATCCTTGGAGAATTAAAAAACAGCAAGGGGGAAGGCAGCGGCATTCATTATCAGGAACGCAGTGAATATCATGCCTTT
>JAQVUB010000286.1:0-3168 GCA_028699735.1 Lentisphaeria bacterium
ATCCGGTTTGGATATCCGCTTTCCTACAAAATTTTCGTGTTTTTTCGTGCCTTTCGTGGTTAAAAACTTTTTGGACGCGGTCTCAAACTTTTCCGGTATTTTTTTCGGTGGAGGTCATAAGTTTTCCTCCTGCCTTTCGGAGAGTTGTTTGACCACTTTATCGAAATCGGACACAATCGGTTGGGTTAAATTATAAACATCATATTCTGCGGCAGCCTTTGCTTTCGCAATTGGAGCGGATATTTTTCCCTTGTTGCCATCCGGCAACAACTGATATTTTCTGAAAGTGAGAAACTCGTTGATACTGGCGGCGAATTGCTCCATAGTGAAGGTATTTTCCCGTTCGATCAGATCCTCGATATAGTCGAAATATCCGGTCACAGTACGTTCCAGTTGTTTGATCTGTTTTTCCGGAAGATAATTCTTGGCGACGCTTGCATCGGATTTCAAAACTCGTCCATTGGGCGCGTTTTTCCAGGTCATCAAACCCATGTGGTGTTTTGTATGGTCGGCATGGGTAAAAACAATCTCCGCTCCAGTCTGCCCGGTAATTGCAAAGTGAAATTTGTTTTGCACCATGGCGTAGAAGTCACGCGTGATTTGCGAGTCCTTATCATAATCGATGCTGCATTCCTGAAAAATATCGGTGATCTGCTGCCAGATACGCCGCTCGGAGGCCCGAATAGAGCGGACGCGTTCCAGCAGTTCCCTGAAGTAATCTTTTCCGAAAAGCGTCTTGCCTTGTTTCAGCCGGTCGTCATCCAGAGCAAACCCCTTGAGCATGTATTCCTTCAAAACCCCCGTCGCCCAAATGCGGAATTGCGTCGCTCGGCGGGAATTGACCCGATATCCGACCGAAATAATGGCGTCAAGATTGTAGAACTTCAAGGTTCGGTTGACCTTCCGTGTGCCCTCTTGACGAACTACCGAGATTTCCTCGGAAGTTGACTTTTCGTTCAGTTCACCATTTGCATAAATGTTCTGCAGATGGAGAGATACGTTGTCTGGGGTACAGTCAAACAGTGCCGCCATGCCTTTTTGCGTCAGCCAGACGGTTTCGTCTTTGACCGCGGCATCAACGCGGATGTCCTCCGCTGGAGTGCTGTATACGATGAACTCAAGCTCGTTTGACATGGGATGATTCCTCCTTCGCTTCGAGGGCGGGGGTCTTTTTCAGCGCGGCATGGAATTTACAGTAGTTCACTTTGACAGCGTCGTCAAGGTCTATGGCAATCTTCTGTAATAAGTCAGTGAAGCCAGATAACGGAGGGATCCTTTTTTAACAACGAAAAGCACAAAACGACCCGAAAAAATTTCGGGTGCAGTTCCTGATCTTTAGTATTTGATTAGACAGTGGGGACTCCATCGTGTATTTTAACGTAATTCATTGATGGAGCAATCATACAGGAAGCATATCTATGCAGGCAGATTTGAGGTTACGGAGCCGGCGTCAGCGTCTGGAGCGCAGTGCTGCTTTCAGCGAAGGCAAAGTGGTTTCAGCGGATAATATGGTGGCGCTGCTGGAGTCGGTGCTCGAATGCGGTGACATTGTCTGTCTGGAGGGTGACAATCAGAAGCAGGCGGATTTTCTTAGCCGTTGTCTGGCAAAAGTTGATGCGAAGCGTATTCATGATTTGCACCTGGTTTTGTCCACAATAGCTCTTGCCGATCAGCTGGATGTCTTCGAACGCGGCATAGCCCGTCAGGTGGATTTTTCCTATTCTGGTCCGCAGGGTTTGCGGATGGCAAAGCTGGCCATGGCCGGCAAAATCAACATCGGCAATATTCATACTTATCTTGAATTGTACAGCCGTTATTTCACCGATCTCTGCCCCAATGCCTGCTGCCTGGCCGCCGAAATGGCCGACCGTGAAGGAAATCTCTATACCGGAGACAATACGGAGGATTCTCCGGTGGTGGCGGAAGCGACGGCTTTCAAGAGCGGCATCGTCATTGCGCAGGTCAACAAGATCGTCGATAAAATTCCGCGGGTGGACATTCCCTCGGACTGGGTGGATTACGTCTGCGAGAGCCCCAAGCCCTTTTTTCTGGAACCCTTGTTCACCCGGGATCCTGCTCAAATAACTGAAACGATGATCCTGACTGCCATGCTGGCAATGAAGGGAATCTATGCCAAATATCTGCCGAAATCATTGAATCACGGCGTGGGTTTCAATACCGCCGCCATTGAACTGCTGTTGCCCACCTATGGCGAGGAACTCGGTTTGCGCGGCAAAGCCTGCCTGCACTGGTTGCTGAATCCCCATCCGACCATGATCCCGGCCATAGAGGAAGGTTTTGTCAAGACGATCTATACGGTTGGCAGCGAGCTGGGCATGAGCCGTTATATTGCCGCCCGCCCCGATATCTTCCCGATCGGACGTGACGGCAGCATGCGTTCCAATCGAGCTTTCGGGCAGATGTGCGGACATTATGCCACCGATATGTTTATCGGAGCAAGCCTGCAAATCGACCCGCAGGGAAATAGCTCCACTGCTACTGCCGACCGTATTGCCGGCTTCGGCGGCGCTCCGAATTTCGGCTGTGATCCGCGCGGACGCCGGCATTGCTCGCCAGCCTGGCTGAAGGCCGGTGAGGAGACTTATGCCGGGCAGGCCGTTGCACCGCGCGGGCGCCGTCTGGTCGTGCAGTTAGTGGAGACTTTTCATGGGAAGCTGGAACCGACCTTTGTGGAAAAACTCGATGCTTGGGAATTGCAGGAAAAAGCCGGCTTTGCATTGCCTCCGATCATGATTTACGGTGATGATGTCACGCATATCGTCACGGAAGAGGGGATTGCGCATCTGCTGCTGTGTCGTACGCTCGAGGATCGCGAGCAGGCTATTCGCGGGGTGGCCGGTTACACGCCGATGGGACTGGCCCGTGACCACCGCGCCGTGGAAAACCTGCGCGATCGCGGCATTATTCAACGCCCGGAAGACCTGGGCATCCGCAAGAGTGAAGCCAGCCGCGATTTGTTGGCCGCCCGCACCATCAAAGACCTGGTGCGCTGCTCCGGCGGGCTCTATGCACCGCCAGCACGTTTCCGTAATTGGTAAAATAGACTTTTTAAACAACGAAAAAACACGAAAAGGCACGAAAATTTTATAGGGGTTGTTGCGTTGACGGATGGGGCTGCACTCGAATCTGCAGTTTGGCCTGTTGATC
>JAQVUB010000286.1:3268-4432 GCA_028699735.1 Lentisphaeria bacterium
GTGGTACAGGACTGACTACGATGGAACATTTGGAATATGAATTCAAGGAAAGGGGCGGAGAGACAAAGGCAGTGCAGGCTTATGTACTGACAGGCGTTGTCGCCTCTGGTAATCTGGAAGTGCTGATGCAGTCCGAAAATCTGCAAGGCGGCTGTCGTTTTGTCATCGATACCGCTGCCAATGGTTTTGCGGATTCCTGGCAGGCCGTCCTGGCGGACTTCATGGCGCGCTACAGGCCTGCCAATCTGCTGGTTTCAATCAATGATCATGCCGCCAGCCCGGCGGTCGTCAGCCTGCGACTCGATCAGGCCTATGAATCGCTGACGGGAAAGTGAAAACCATGAAAAAACAAATGACCCGAAATTATCTCGAGGCCACCGCCCGGCAGCGGATCAAGGATTTTCTGGATCCGGACAGCTTCCGGGAAATCTGCCCGCCGCCCGAAGGTTTCAGCAGTCCGCATCTGCATTATTTTGCCATACCCCGTGCGTTTGATGACGGCGTGGTGATTGGCGAGGGACTCCTTGGCGGCTTTGCGGTTGCCGTGGTTGCCCAGGAAGGGCGTTTTATGGGCGGTGCGATTGGGGAAGTGCACAGTGCCAAAATTGTCGGCTCGCTGCGGCGCTGCCTGAAAACCCGCCCGCGGGCGCTGATCTTTTTGTTGGATTCCGGCGGCGTGCGTTTGCAGGAGGCCAATGCCGGCGAAATCGGGGTTGCTGAAATTATCCGCGGCATTCTGGATGTGCGTGCTGCCGGCATTCCGGTATTCGGAGTGATTGGCGGCAGCTGCGGCGCCTTTGGCGGAGCCGGCATCATCAGCGCTTGCTGCGATGTGCTGCTGGTTTCCGAAGAGGGGCGCATCGGTGTTTCCGGGCCGGAAGTCATTGAAACCAACATGGGGGTGGAAGTCTTTGATGCGCGCGACCGCGCATTGGTCTGGCGCACCTATGGCGGCAAAAACCGCTTTTTGCAGGGACAGGTACAGGAACTGATGGAAAATTCAGTGGCGGAATTCCGTGGAGCGGTTCTGCGGCGTTTGCCCTGTTCCTCGGAGTATTCGCTGGAAGCTTTGGAGCACGAGCAGCAGGAACTCGCTCAGCGTGCAGCCCGGTTTGCCGGCTGCCGGGATGCCCTGGAGGTCTGGCGCAAACTGGGTTATGCCGA
>JAQVUB010000287.1 GCA_028699735.1 Lentisphaeria bacterium
CATCTGGCTGTAGTTTGGCAATTCCAAAGACATGCCGCTGTTGTTGACTTCGCCCAGGATATACACTGTGCGCGGAGCCCAGCTCGAGACGATCACATCGACATGCGGATTGGCAATCTGCTGCCCAATCTGCTCGGTCAACTCCTTTGCAACATCTCGGGTGCTGCGCCCGGCCGCCTGAATCAGACCGCACTGCGGGAAGGAAAAAAAACCGTCTTCTTCCACACGCACAGTCAGGCTTAATTCAGAGACCCGGAATACATTGATCTGCAAGACATCCCCAGGCCGTAAAGCAGCAGCATTCCATTCAATGCCCCCAGAATAACCGATCAAAACAGTAAAAAGGCAGGCAAAAATAATAAAATTTTTCAATCAAACCTCCAAGTATTTAACAACGAAAAAACACGAAAATTTTCGTGCCTTTTCGTGCTTTTCGTGGTTAAAAAAGTTTTTCTCTGCTCAGAAGGTCCAGTTGACTCCGAGGGTAATTTCGTTGCTTTTGAAATTACTGTCGTCTTCATACTTAAAATGGGTTGTTGTATAGGTATAACCCGTATAGAGGTTGAGGCGTTCGCGCAATGCATAGTCCAAGCGCACATCATATTCATACTGGGTGCTATCCCAAGTGCTGTTCTTTTCGTCTTTGAGGATAGCGGCTACAGACTGGGACAGTCTCAACTTCGGATTAAGGATCCAAGTCACACCCAGACGGGACTCATTATTAATCGTCAGGCCTCGTGAATTCAGCTCAAAGCTGTCTTCGGGATTATGGCTGAGCATCAGAGTAAAAATCAGGTTTGAGAGCATATTGTAGGTCAGGCCCATGCGATAGTTGGGGCTGATGTCGTCATCACCCGTCGTGCCCGAGGAGGGACCGCCAACATAGCTGCTGCGCGTGGCACCGGCTTCAGCCGTCATATTCATTTTCAGCGAAACGCGGTAGTTGACAAACAGGTTCATGTACAGCTCTTCGAGATCGTCATGTTCGCGGTTGCTGCGGTAATCCGTGCGCTGATACCCGAAACGTATACCGACTTTGGTCTTCGGGGAAACGATGTAATAAGGCGCCAGGCTGATACCGTATTTGGCATTGTCCTTGTTGTCGAATTCACTGTCGGTGTAGTACTGATAGTTGTAATCACCGGAAATAATGGCGCCGTAGCGTTCATGGGAATTCAAGTCGTAGGCTGCGCGTATGACGGCATCGTAATACTTGGCAAAACGACGGTCGGAATTACTAAGAGTTTCATCCTGATAAGTGACTCCGCCGCTCAACATCAAGTTGCCCTTGTCCTGCGCAAATTCAACGTAAGGGCTTAAATCAATATCCGGCTCTGCTTCGCGCGGACTGTTGTGATAATGATTCCAGCCGACGGATCCCTGCAAACCATAGGTGACATTGCTGAGAGTGCGGTAAAGATCAATGTTCACATCGGTACTGAATTCCCAGGCGCTGTGCGCATCCGCAGGAGTCCCCTCATTGTAGTTGTCATTGAAAGTGACTGTCTCGGAAATACTGATCTTCAACGTGTTGGGAAGAATCTTCCCGGTTTCGTAAAAGTAGTCATTGAGCGTCGAAGAGGCCGCAAATAGGCTGCCTGCCGAAAAAAGTCCAAGAATCCCGGCAGTCAGAACTCGTTTGCTAAATGAAATCATCGCGTTTTTCACTAAAATATTCCTTCTATCTTTCATCAAAATTTTGCAAAAAGAACGAAACCGTCGCCAGGGGGTAATCCCTGGACTGACCCGATTTTTTGTTTAAGGAGCTGTTGAAGCAGCCTTGCTGGCAGTGGGCACATCCGCTCCAATTTTGCTGGTATTCAGCGGGCTGGTGGCGGTTGTCAGCAGAATATTGCCATTGGCGCCGACGGTGCCAGCCAGTCCCGGTACTGCCGCCAGCAGGCTTTCTAATGCCGCTTGACGCTGTGCCGCGGGCTTGGCATTAATGACATTCTGCGCAGCAATAATAGCTACCCGGATAAAACGGGCATTGTTCGTGGCAACGATATTCACCATGGCCTGATTGAAATCCTCTTCCGACAAGGTTCCCAGATACGTCTGCAACTGACTGATGCTCATCTTCGACATCTCATCCGTCGATTTGACCGCAGCCTGGACACTCATTACCAACGCCAAAGCAAGACTGATTGCCAATACATAAATCTTTTTCATCATCTTTTCTCCCAATTACCTCTACTTACTGATAAAAACTGCCAGGCAAGCCAAAAGGCCCTTCTCCCCAGAAAAAACACTGACAGATACAATTAAACTTATACTTTAATGCCCAAAGACTCTTTTACAAACCAAAACCCTTTCATAAACCACGAAAAACACGAAATTTTTAAAGGGTTTCTGCTTTGAAGTATGAGCCCGTTCAGGCAACATTCTCCAATAGATGATGGACGATGGACAAGGGACGATAGACGATGGACCCTATGGACCCTATGGACCTTATGGACGTGGACGATAGACGATTGACTTTGATGGACAGGCTGACAGCTGATAACTATAGGTTGTGGGCGCCAGCCCACCCCAAGTCTTTCCGTATTTTCCGTGTTAAAAAACTTTCCTTACAAGAAGCATGCCATATAGGCCGGCAGGTAAAGGATTTTTCCGTCCTGGCGGAGATTTTTGGGATGCAGGACATAAGCGATATCGCATTGATCTTTGAACTGCTGCAAAAATCTTTCCAGTGAAAGGATACTGTAATTTCTTCCCGACTTGACTTCGACAGGCGAGATTCTGTGACGAAGCTTGCTGTAATTTGAGATCAGGAAGTCGACCTCCATGTCACTGCGGTGTTTCTGCGGATTGTAATTACTGTAGAAGAAGAGTTTATGCCCATTGGCGACGAGCATTTGGGCAATCATGTTTTCGTAAAACATTCCTTGGTTGACAGCTATTTTTCCCGACAGTATTTCTTTGTAGAGTTGTTCCTGTTCCAGTTCTGCATCGCTGAACGTATGGCTGATCAGCAGTCCGGTATCGCCAAAATAACACTTAAGGCTGGTTCTGTTTTCATGCAAAGAAAGACCCATTTGAGGATCGTCGCAACGGAAGCATTCATTGCTAATCATTGCGTCGCTGAGCCAAAAGAAAGTGTCTTCGTATGCGTTATAATTCCCATTCGGCTGCAACTCCTTGAAGACCACTTTTTTCTCATGCCTGGAAAGAAAGCCTGGTAACTGGTCAAAGACGGCGAGAACTTTACTGCGGTAACGACGCCCGATTTTCATAATATCACTGCGATATAGAGCCAGAATATCGCGCTTTTCGGCATCGGCCGCCTTGAAGCTGCGACCATTTTCCAAGTATGCAGCTACACTGCGCGGCATACCCCCAGTCAGCATGTATTGCCGGAAAAGCAACATTGCCTTATAGTGCAAACCTTCCTCGACAAAGGAACTTTCATCAAAGCAACGACGAAGATAAGAAAATAAGGATTCTGCATCAAGTGCATGGCAAAATTCCTCGAAAGACATCGGATACATTTTAAGATGGCGTTCTTCCGAAGGAATGGTGATATCTTTGACATTTTCATGGATACTGATGAGGGATCCTGTTTCAATGTAGTCAAAACGCCCGTCAGCCACCAAACGCTTAATTGCCTGACGAGCCAGCGGATATTTTTGCACTTCGTCAAAAACAATCAGACTCTCACGTGGATACAAGGGCGTGTTGCATTCTGTCGAAAGCAAAAGGAAAAAAGTATCCAGTTCATTGAGATGATTGGCAAAAAATGATAAAACATTTTTTGATGCATCATTGAAATCAATGACCAGGCAGCTCTTGTATGACTGTTTGCCAAACTCCTGTACGATGGTCGATTTGCCAATCCGCCTGGCACCCTCCAGCAACAATGCCTTGCGTCCCTGGCATTCCTGCTTCCAGGCATGCAGCTTTTCCATAATACTTCGTCTGAAAATCATGAAATCACCGTGTTTTCTTTATAATACGCATGTATTGAAAAACTGTTAACCCCAACAATACGCAAGTATAATATAGCAGGTTTTCTCAATAATACGCACCCAATATAAATTGTTCAACAACAAAAAAAACGAAAAGGCTTGGGGTGGACTGACGTCCGCAACCCATAGTTATCAGCTGTCAGCCTGTCCATCAAAGTCCATCGTCTATAAAATCTTCTTCAAAAAGCAAGAAATGTAATGATAGTAGTACGAAAAGGTTTTTTATGGGTTACTGCTATTCCAAAACTTCTTGTTTTTCGAAGAGGATTTAATGGACGATAGACGATGGACGATGGACCCTATGGACCCTATGGACCCTATGGACCCTATGGACCCTATGGACCCTATGGACCCTATGGACCCTATGGACCCTATGGACGTGGACGATGGACGATTGACGTTGATGGACTGGCTGACAGCTGATAACTACTATGGATTGTGGACGTCAGTT
>JAQVUB010000288.1 GCA_028699735.1 Lentisphaeria bacterium
CCGGTATCCAGCAATTCCCCATTCAAACAGGCAATCTGAAAAGCCCCGCTTTGTCGCGCAAGTTCACTGTAAAAATGGGTATTAGGCACAATCGATCCGGCTATGAGGAGAAGCATCATCTGACATGACGATAATTTCATATGGCAACACCCTTTTTGCAAGCCCGGTAATTTCCGGCTGACCCTGGAACGCATCAGCTTTTTTAACAACGAAAAGCACAAACTGACCCGAAAAAAACCTTGGTTTCATGACCGATGAACGATGTTTTTTCCCCTGCATTATTGAAAAAACAAGATAAAAGTATAACTTAAGATTCTTACATTTTCCAGTAAAATTAAGCTCTCATATCAAGCAAAGGAATAGAATCCAATGACCAAGATTTCCGCACTTCAGCAAGAACGTTACGCTTATCTTCCCAAACTGCCGCCGGTATTGCGCGAATGCGGGCCTTTTGCCGCGGTCAAAGCCGGTGCCGCGACCGAGTCCGTGGCCGATCAGCAGGCAATCAAAGCTCTTTTTCCGGATACCTATGGGCTGCCGGCGCTGGAGTTTGTTTCAGGCGAAAAAAAGGATGTTCCGGTTATGAAAGCCGGGGTGATTCTTTCCGGCGGTCAGGCTCCTGGCGGGCACAATGTCATCGCCGGTCTGTTTGACGGACTGCAAGCCCTCCATGAAAAGAACGAACTGTTCGGTTTCCTGGGCGGCCCCAGCGGCCTGATTGATGACAAATATCTGCTGATCACCAAAGAGCTGGTGGATCAGTACCGGAACACCGGCGGTTTTGACATGATCTGCTCAGGACGAACCAAGTTGGAAACCCCGGAGCAATTTGACAAAGTTGCCGACAACTGCCGCAAGCATGGGATCAATGCTATTATCATCATCGGCGGCGATGACTCCAATACCAACGCCTGCACGCTGGCGCAATACATGCTCAGCAAAAAAACAGGTATTCAGGTGATTGGCTGCCCGAAAACGATCGATGGAGATTTGAAGAACGAATGGATTGAAGTTTCCTTTGGCTTTGATACCGCCACCAAAGTCTATTCTGAGCTGATCGGTAATATCATGCGGGATGCCAACTCCGCCCGGAAGTACTGGCACTTCATTAAACTGATGGGGCGTTCCGCCTCGCATATCGCACTGGAATGCGCCCTGCAGACCCATCCGACCGCCTGCATCATTTCTGAAGAGGTCGCCGCCAACAAAACCTCCCTCGAACAGATCGTCAAAGAGTTGACCGACCTGGTGGTAAGCCGGGCTGACAAAAAAATGAATTTCGGTGTGGTACTAATCCCTGAAGGCCTGATTGAATTCATTCCTGAAATGAACGCCTTGATCGCTGAATTGAATGACCTTCTCTCGCACCGGAAAGAGGCCTTTGAGGCCTTGAACGATATGCCGGCGAAGATCGCTTTCGTCGCAAGAGAGCTCGCTTCCGCCTCCGCCGCCGTTTTCAAGTCACTGCCCGAAGGCATCAAAGCGCAGTTGCTTGGCGACCGCGATCCGCATGGCAACGTCCAGGTATCCCGGATTGAAACAGAAAAACTGCTGATCACGATGATCGAAGAACAGCTTAAATGCATCAATGCCGGGCGTGAAAAAGCGGTAAAATTCAGCAGTCAGGCACATTTCTTCGGTTATGAAGGACGTTGCGCAGCCCCTTCCAATTTCGATGCGGATTACTGCTACAGCCTCGGTTTTACCGCTGCCACCCTGATCGGTGCTGGCAAAACCGGCTATATGGCTTCTGTACGAAAGATCGCCACCCCGGCTAAAAACTGGGTTGCCGGCGGCATTCCGCTGACGATGATGATGAATATCGAACACCGCCACGGCAAAGATGTCCCGGTAATCAAAAAGGCGCTGGTCGATCTGGGTGGAAAACCCTTCCAGTCTTTTGCCAAATTGCGCAAAGTCTGGGGCGAAGGCATTGAATTTATCTATCCGGGTCCGATCCAGTATTTTGGCCCGGCCACCGTCTGTGACCAGCCCTCCTGCACCCTCCAACTTGAGCAGCAATGAATAATGCAACGGAGGCATTCTCCCGCCTGGAACTGCTTGTCGGCTCCGGTGGGGTTTCCCGACTCCGACAGGCTCGAATCCTTCTCTGCGGAGTTGGCGGCGTCGGTTCCTGGGCTGCTGAAGCCCTGATCCGCGGCGCCATCGGGCACCTGACCCTCGTCGATTATGACTGCGTCAAAGCCAGCAATTTAAACCGGCAGCTGGAAGCATTGCACAGCACGCTTGGACAAAGCAAAGTTGAATGCCTGCGCAACCGCCTGCTGGATATCGCGCCGGAGGCCGAGGTTCAGGCACTGAACCTTAAACTGACCCCGGACAACTGCCCTGGGCTACTGCTTTCGCACCCATGGAGTTATGTTATTGACGCCATCGATGAACGCCAGGCAAAACTGACTCTGCTGAAAACTTGTGTGGAAAATCAGATTCCGGTGATATCCAGCATGGGTTCCGGTAACAAGCTGAATGCCGGGCATATTCATGTGGGTGATCTGTTCCAAAGCACAGGTTGCCCTTTGGCAAAGTTGTTACGCAAAAATCTGAAGAAGATGGGTATCAGCAGCGGCATACAGGCCGTTGTTTCCAGCGAACTTCCGGTTCTTTTAAATAATGGGGAGTTTACCAGCCATCTTCCCGAGCAGGAAGGTGAAAAACGCCCGTTGGGAACCATCTCTTACATGCCGGCTTTATTTGGCCTTCGCTGCGCCGCCTTCGTACTCGAAAATCTGCTGGATTCGGAACATTACCAGCGCAAAGGCGATTGAGGTCAGTATGCGTTTAATCTGGTTGTCCGTCAACTCCTCCTTCTCACACGCCTCTCTGGCACTGCCTGTTCTGCATGTTGCTGCAGGGCATATGCAAAACTGGCGCTGGGAATGCCTGGAAACCACGATTGCAGAACATCCGGGCGAGCTTGCCGTCCGTTTGATGGAATTGAGACCCAACCTTGTCTGCGCCAGTTTGTATCTGTTCAACTCCGAGGTTGTCCTTTCAATTCTCGAACGTTTCAAAACCCTCTGCCCGGGATGTCCGGTCGTTGTCGGCGGCCCGGAATGCCTTGGAGAAGGCGCAGAGGATGTCCTGCGTCATTCCCAGGCAGTGGATTGCGCAGTCAGCGGCGAAGGCGAAATCTGCCTGCCGCTTATCCTGCAATCCATCGAGGAAAAGCGTTTTCCGGAACTGCTTCCAGGCACCGCATGTCGCCTTGCAAATCAGCAGATTCACTCTTCCGGGACAATTCCCCCCCTGCAATCCCCGGACTGGGAGAATGCCCCCGCTCCGGCTTCGAGTTCATTTTTCAATACGGACAAGCCCTTTGTACAGATGGAAACCACTCGCGGCTGCCCCCATGGTTGCCTCTATTGCACCAGCTGTCGGACAAAAGTACGCAGCAAAAGGATCGAACAGGTTCGCAGTGAGTTGCAGCTCCTCTCCGATAAAGGCGTCCATGAAATTCGCCTGCTGGATCGCACCTTCAACCTGCCCGCTGAACGGGCGGCCACCCTGTTGCAATTGTTCCGTTGTGAATTTCCAGGCATGCGTTTTCATCTGGAAATTCATCCGCAGTATCTTTGCGATGCTCTTCGACAGGAATTCGAACAGGCCCGACCCGGCCAGTTGCACCTGGAAGCGGGCATCCAATCCCTGAGCGATGAAGTCCTTCGTGCTATTGGGCGCAGTGGTTCGGCGGAACTGACCTTGCAGGGATTGCTATTTCTGTGCTCCTGCAAGGCTTTTGAGACCCATGCCGACCTGCTCGCGGGTCTGCCGGAACAAACGTATCCATCCTTGCTTGAAGATGTACAAACTCTGATCAACACCGGCCCTGCCGAAATTCAGCTCGAGATTCTTAAAGTGCTGCCGGGAACCCCATTGCGAAAACAGGCCGTGGCGCTGGACATCCAGTTTAATCCCAATCCGCCCTATGAGGTGCTGCAAACACCGCACTTCTCTGCACGGTATCTGCTCCAGGCAGGATTGATCTCCAGAATGCTGGACTTGTTCTATAACCAACCCCTTTTGCAGAAAACTTTCCAACTCCTCTGCCGCACTCACCCGGACTTCCTTAACTCCTTTCCAGATTTTCTGCAAAAGCAAGGTTTTTCCCCGCAATGGGCCGGCAACCTGAAAAAACGCTTTCAGTTGCTGGCTCTCTTCATTGCTCCGGAATCCCACGAATGCACGACTTCCCTCGCTTTTCATTGGATCAAAGCCGGTCTGCCGGCAGCCGAAACCCCGTTCCATCAGCCGGAGCAAATCCGTGCGTTGCCGGAGGACACAATCCTGCTGGAAGGCGACGCCCAGATGCATTGCCGCAAAAATACCCGGCTCTGGTCGTTGAATACACCCGCAAAAAACTTCATCTTTGCCTTCAACCGGGCAATCTCCATGCAGAC
>JAQVUB010000010.1:0-8202 GCA_028699735.1 Lentisphaeria bacterium
GTTTGAATTGCAGAACCAGACGGCGGATTTCCTCCCCCAGAGGAGTGCCGCCTGGTTCCCGGGTTTCGGTGACCTTGTAACCCCGATTGCGAAGGCTTTCGGCCAGAAGCTTGAGTTGCGTCGACTTGCCGGCCTTGTCCGGACCTTCAAAAGTTATCAAAAGACCACCCGATATCGTTTTCAAAGCAAAACTCCCAAAATACAGCATTCATGCAAAAAGGATTTTCTGAAAATATAATCCCGGAATGGCTATATGTCCGTGAACTTGGTTTTTAACAACGAAACGCACGAAACGACCCGAAAAAATTTCATGGAAAGCAGCTTTGACTATGTGAATGCGTCGTTTTTTCCAGGAAATTTTTTTGGGTCGTTTTGTGCGTTTCGTTGTTAAAAAATATCACGTGTTAACTACGGGGAAAAACTTGCTAAATTCCATTCAGGTAATACGTTTTAAAGTTTACGGTGTATGGATGTGAGGCTGGTGTTTTCAAGGAAGCTATTGTTCATGATGTTGAGTTTTTTGGATAAACTGGTGAAGCCCCGGCGGATGCGTATAGTCTGCAATGGGCATCCGGCATTGCGGAAGAGATCTCTTCCGATTGTGACCATAACGCCGGAAGTGCGTGAGCTGGCTGCCCGGATGATTGTCACGATGCTGGAGAATGAGATTGTCGGGGTTGGTCTGGCTGCCCCGCAGGTTGGGGTCAATATCCGCTTGATTGTTCTCAATACCTGTACCGACAGCAAGCGCTGTGCTCCCACGCTTTCACCCGGGGAGTTGCTGTTGAATCCGCAAATGCCTCTGGCTCTGGTCAATCCGGAACTGCTTTCGGTTTCTGAAGAAATGGATACAGCAGAGGAGGGCTGCCTGAGTCTTCCGGGGATTTCCGGGCATGTCACCAGGCCATTACGGGTTTTGCTGTCCGCGCGCACTCTGGAAGGGGAAGGATTGCAGGTTGAATGCGGGGGATTGCTGTCGCGCTGCCTGCAGCATGAAATTGATCATCTGGATGGCAAGCTGTTTTACGATCATCTCGATCAGGATGAGCAAAAGATTGCCGCTCCGGTGATGAAAAGTCTGGAGCGTCGGGAGAAGGCATTGCAATAAAAGATTGCCCGCAGGTGCTGCAGTTGTTGTGCTGTTACAGTACAGTTGGAAAAGAACGCATTGGAAAATGGATGGATATTGAAAAAGAAAAAGAGACTGTCATGCGGACAACGGAAGAGATGCTTGCGTCTGTACCCTACCGTTATGCACTGATCAATCTTTTTATCCATCCGCGCTACGGGCTTTTTTTGGCCATGCGTGGCGGCTGGTGGCTGCGGGGGTTTCTGGTGTTACTGCTGATTGGTGCTTTGGGCGGCGGTTTGAAAGCTTTTTCGATTCTGCCTGGTTTGCTGTCTGATGCCCGTGAAGTGGTATTGTTTCTGGCAGACCATCTAGGTGATCTGCGTTTGCAGGATGGGCGGATAACCTGGAAGGAGCCTGCAGAGTTTCCGCTTACTGGACATTTGTCCCGTTTGCGCGTTGATGTTTGGAACGAGGACAGTGCGGGTTCCCGGAAACAACTTTTACGGGGGCCGGAAAAGAGTGGTATCCTTGTCCTTTCGGATCGTGTAGATTACTGGTCAGGTGCTGTACCTGGGGGGGATGATCTTCATGCGGTATCGATTCTGCCGCCAAAAATGATTGCCATGTTGGAACAAAATAGCAGGAATAGCCTTCCACCCGGGAGCTTTACAAAACAGCAGCTGCTTGATTATGTACAGATGGTCTGCTTGCTCCTTTTCCCTGTTCTAGCTCTTGTTTATTGCCTGGCAATGCTTGGGACTACTTTGCTTTTCGGACTTTTTTTCTCGCTGCTTCTGCAGTTGCGCAGTCAGGGCGGGAAATTCCGAAATGCAGCGGGGATGGGTTTGCATTGTTGCATGGCTCCTTTTTTAACAACGGTGATTTATCATGTGTTTGTCCCGAATCTTGGACGCTTTGAAAATGTTTTCGGGATTGTCTTCCTGGTTTATGTCCTGTTTATGATTGTGGAAGACCGCTGGTTCCGAGCGGATGAGAAGCAAATTTGGGGGCTGTAAGGCAGGGTGGATTTTTTTTGAACAACGAAAAGCACGAAACGACCCGAAAAAATTTCATGGGAAGCGGCTTTGACTGTGGGAATGCGTTGTTCATCCCATGAAATTTTTTCGGATCGTTAGTGTCTTTCGTTGTTAAAAAACCATTGCCAAAGTTGAGGTGCAGGGTATTGTCCGGATCCTTGAGACAGAGGAGTCGCTATGATTGAGAAAGAGAGCTGGTTGCGGGCGGTGTGGGCCTTTGTGTTGTGGCTGTGCGATCGATTTGTCGCGATTGCCGAGTTTTGTTTGCACAAGCTGCTGGCGGAGGAGGTCAGTTTCAACTTCCCCGCAGCTGTTGTGCTGTTACTAGTGACTACAACCATGATTGGTTCGGGCTGCTGGGCTGCGTCGATTGCTTCGAGCAGACGTCATTCCGGCTGGCTGCATTTTCTGCTGGGCGCGTTTTTGCCGGGGATTTATCCGCTGTTGATTATGTTTGCAATGGGGTTAAAAGGCGAGCGTCAGCGGAAAAAGAAGATGGCTGCGGAACGCCTTGCGCGGGAAAAAGAGGAGGCGGAACGGCGCCGGGTTTTGGAGTTGCAGGGGCTTCAGGAACAGGCTGAGCAGAAGGAGGAGGAACCCGAAGATGCCTTCAATGCACGCTATTTCGAGAAGATTGCCCGGGATGCGGATGGCAACAAGGCCGGCCCCTGGAAGGTTGCTTTTGCCGGCTCGGATATTGTGGTTCAGGAGATTGTGGATGTTCAGGAGGATTTTGTGTTGGTGGAGATGAGCGGTCGGGAAGATAAGAGCGAAAAGATTCGTATTCCCTACAGCAAAATTGAATCGTGGCGGGATTATTATTAAGCACATTTTTCCAGTGGGACGAATGAATACATAATGCGGAAGGTGTATCACCTTCAGAAGGATTGGGAAAGTACCTATGTTTGAGGCTGTTGACAATGGCGTTTCTCTGGCGGAGTTGGAGAAGTGCGTTCTGGATTTCTGGGAAAAAGAGGAGATTTTTGCGAAATCTCTGGATCAGCGCAAGGGAAATGAAGCCTATGTATTTTATGATGGGCCTCCTTTTGCTACCGGTTTGCCGCATTACGGGCATCTGCTGGCCGGCACGATCAAGGATGTGGTTCCCCGTTATCAGACGATGCGCGGCAAGTATGTCGAGCGTACTTTTGGCTGGGACTGTCACGGTCTGCCGATCGAGAGTCTGGCGCAGTCGGCTCTTGGTCTGGCTGGCGCACCTGCCATCAAGGAATGCGGTGTTGAAGTATTCAACGAGCAATGCCGGTCGATGGTATTGAAATATGTCAAGGAATGGGAAACGACGGTGAAGCGTCTCGGACGCTGGGTGGATTTTGAGCATGGCTACAAGACGATGGATGCTACCTTTATGGAGAGCATCTGGTGGGTTTTCAAGCAGCTCTGGAAACAGGGACGCATCTACAAGGCGCATCGCATTATGCCCTACAGCTGGAAGCTCAATACCCCGCTGTCAAATTTTGAGGCCAACAGCAACTATCAGGATGTCCAGGATCCGGCCGTCACCATCCGGATGAAAATTCGGAAAATGTCCCGGGAATTTCCGGCTCTTTCCGGCATGACTGCGTATGTTCTGGTCTGGACAACGACACCTTGGACGCTGCCCTCCAATCTGGCTGCCTGCGTTGGGGATGACATTGATTATTGCCTGGTTCGTGATGGGGAAAGCACGGACGTGTATCTGCTGGCCAGGACTCGTCTGTCGGCCTATTACAAAAATGAATCCGAATATAGTATTCTTGCGGAATGTAAAGGGCGCGAACTGGTCGGTACGCAATACGAACCGATCTTCTCCTGTTTTGCCGAGGAGCGTCAAAATGCCTTCCGGGTTCTCAGTGATGATTACGTTACGACCAGTGACGGTACCGGCATTGTGCATATGGCTCCGGCCTATGGTGAAGATGACTATCGTGTTTGCCGTGCGGCAGGTATTGAACTGGTCGATCCCCTCGACGAAGACGGAAAATTCACTTCTGCGGTGCCTGAATTTGCCGGTCAATTCTGTAAAGATGCGGACAAGGGGATCATCCGTGCTTTGAAACAGAATGGGAAGCTGGTGCAGCAATCCACGATCGTGCACAGTTATCCCTTCTGTGAGCGCACGGATACGCCGTTGATTTACCGGGCAATTGAGGCCTGGTATGTGCGCGTGGAGGATATGCATGAGCGCTTGCTGAAGAGCAACAGTGAGATTCGCTGGATGCCGGAATATGTTGGTGAGAAGCGTTTTGCCAATTGGCTGGCGGAAGCGAAAGACTGGAATATCAGCCGCAACCGTTTCTGGGGTTCTTGCATTCCTTTGTGGATCAATACGGAAGACTCTTCGGACATGATCTGTATCGGGTCGGTAGCGGAGCTTGAGGAGCTTTCCGGGCAGAAGGTGACGGATCTTCACAAGCAGTTTATTGACCGCATTGAGATTCGCCAGGGTGATAAGTTATATCGGCGTACTCCGGAAGTATTGGACTGCTGGTTTGAGAGCGGTTCGATGCCTTACGCTCAGCATCATTATCCATTTGAGAACAAGGAGAAGGTAGAAAAGACCTTTCCTGCGGAATTTATTGCTGAGGGTCTGGATCAGACGCGTGGCTGGTTTTATACACTGGTGGTGATCTCGACGGCTCTGTTTGACCGTCCAGCGTTTCGCAATGTCGTGGTCAATGGGCTGGTTCTGGCGGAAGACGGTCGCAAAATGTCGAAACGTCTGAAAAATTATCCGGATCCGATGGAGGTGATTAACCGTTACGGGGCGGATGCGGTTCGTTTATGCATGTTGTCATCACCGGTTGTGCGTGCGGAGGACTTGCGTTTCAGTGAGTCTGCGGTACGTGAAGTGATGCGTACGGTTCTTTTGCCACTGTGGAATTCCTACAGTTTTCTGGTTACTTATGCCCGGGTGGATCATTGGCATCCTGCGTCCGGTATGGCGACCTGTCCGGTGAATCCATCGCATGTGCTGGATCGTTGGATTCTTTCCCGCTTGTCTTCGACGACAGCGGATTTGCGGTCTGCACTGGATGCTTATGATTTGCAGAAGGCGGCGACCCGTTTTACCGGTTTCATCGAGGATCTGACCAACTGGTATATCCGGCGCAGCCGCAGGCGTTTCTGGAAGAGCAGCAATGACGCGGACAAGGCGGAGGCATATCAGACTCTGTATCATGTTCTTCTGACCTTCTGCAAACTGGCCTGTCCTTTTATTCCGTTTATTACGGAAAATATTTATCGCAATTTGCGCTCGGAGGAGATGCCCGAATCGGTGCATTTGTGTGATTATCCGGAGGTTGAGGAAGGGAGCCGTGATGAAGCTCTCAATGAACGCATGTCTCGGACTATGCGGGCGGTTTCTCTTGGGCGTTATTTGCGTTCTCAGACAGCGCTGAAAATTCGTCAGCCTTTGTCGCGTGCGCTTCTGGTGTCGGCAGACTTGTCGGTTCGCAAGGATTTACGCGAGATGTCATCGGTGATTGCGGATGAGTTGAATGTCAAGGAAGTGCAGATTCGCGCGGATGAACAGGAACTGGTGCATCTGAGTGCGAAGCCGAATTTGAAGAAGCTGGGGCCGAAATATGGCAAGAAGCTGCAGGCATTGGGGACTGCGATCGCTGCCTTGAACGGAGAAGCAATCAATTCTTTGCTGAATGGCCAGGGATGCGCTGTGAAACTTGCCGATGGGGAAGAAGTGGGTCTGGAATTGGATGATATTCTGGTTCAGCGTGCGGAGCGTGAGGGTTTGACCGTTGCCAATGAAGGGGAAATTACGGTGGCTCTGGACACCCGTTTGAATGAGGAATTGGTTCTCGAAGGCTGGGCGCGTGAGCTTGTCAGCAAGCTGCAGAATTTGCGCAAAGAGCTGAAATTTGAAGTGACGGATCGGATTCATATTGGGTATGACGGGCCTGCTGAAGTGCAGGCAGCCATTGAGGCGCAGGGGGATTATATTGCATCAGAAACCTTGGCGCTCAGTCTGAGCATTGCGCAGGAATCAGGGATGCATGAAGTGGAATTGAATGGGGTGAAAGCCCGCTTCAGTCTGCATAAAGCGTAATCTGTCAGTGAAGCTGAGTGCAGCGGTATTTTTTTACAACGAAAGACACTAACGACCCGAAAAAATTTCATGGGATGAACAACGAATTCCCCCAGTAAAAACCGTTTCCCATGAAATTTTTTCGGGTCGGTTCGTGCTTTTTGTTGTTAAAAAGAATTCCTCTGTTACCAAGTTTAACTGAGGCATTACCATAAAGCTTGAAGGCGAATGTCGTTTTCTGACGATTCATTGGCCGACTAACAGGAAGAGGAACCGCGTATGTCAACCACATATTTATGTCAGCAATGCGGGGTACGGATCACGCTTGAGACTCCGTTGCCGGAGCTTGCCTGTCCGAAATGCAAGCAGGCAATGCAGGAGGAAGGGGCCGCAGAAAATGTTCGTGTCGTTGGCGTTCCCCGCCCTTTGAAAGTCGCCCGGCCTACTCCAGTGACCGGTAATGTTGCGCCTCCGGGGGGGCCATCACCCGTTGGAACTGCCACGGTAGCCGTGCCGCCGCCAGGGCGTCATAATCCGAATGCGAATTTGCCGGGAGAGACGACCCAGGCAGGCAGTTATCATACGCCGATGGGCGGAGGCTTTGCCCAGGAGATGGAGCGGATGGTTGAGACGGCTCGCCGTCAGGCTGAAAAAGAGATGGAGTTGACTTTGGAAGCAGCGCATTTGCGTGCGGAGAAGGAAAGTCAGCAGATTATTAGCAAAGCGGAGAAGGAAGCTCAGCAGCTGGTTGACAATGCAAACCGCTCGGTACAGGAGCAGATGGCTGAAGTGAAGCTTCTGCTGGCGCGGCAGAGGGAGGATGCTGAGGCGGCTTTGGCGAAAGAGATCGAGGAACGGCGGACGACGGCTCAAGCAAAACTGGATCAGCAGTTGGCAGAGACGAAGAAAAGCATCGCTGAAAAGCTGGAGAAGGAGATTCGTCAGAAGCGGGAAGAGGGTTTGCAGCAGGTTGAGAAGGAGCTTGTCGGAAAGCGTGAAGAGGGGCAGAAGCTGTTGCTTGAAAAGGCACGCAAGATGGCTGAGGAGACCCGTCAGAAAGTGAAGGAGCTGCTTTCTGATGCTGAAAAAGAGGCGAAAGAAAAGCGTGCTGAGGGGGAGAAGCTGCTTTTGGAGTCTCGTCAGAAGAAGGAGTCTCAGCTTCGGGAACTGTCTGAGGAGAAGAAGAAGTTTGAGGATCAGATGGTAGCTGCGAAGAAGGCTTTGCAGGAGAAAGCGACTTCTCTGTATGAAGAGATCAAGAAGAAGGCAGAGGAGGAGGCCAGCAAAGTCGTGGAGAAGGCGCAGTCAGAAGCAGATGAAATCAAGAAACAGTCAGAAAAACTTCAGGCTGATTTATCGGATCGGGAAAAGGAATCTTCGATCCGTTTGCAGAATGCGGAAAAACGTGAAGCAGAGGTAAAATCACTGTTTGAAGAGGCCCGTAAATCTGGTTTGCAGGTGGTTACAGTCAAAGACGATAAGGCTCTGGCTCAAATGCAGCTCGAAGTGGAAAAGTTGCGTCGGGAATTGGTTGACTGTGAAGCGAAAAGCAAGATCGAGATGGAGCAGTGTCGCAAGGAGGCGGATCGATCTGCGCAGGAGAAGCAGGCAGCTCTCGAACGTCGCATGGTTGAAAAGCGCAAGGCTGAGATTGATGCCAGTGCCGGAGCGCAGAAGCTACAGATGATCCAGCTGCATGGCGGCGTTTTGATCTGGTTTTATACTTTGCTGATGGGGTTGCGCTGCAGTGGCTGGCAGGCCCTGCTGTCATGGTGCATGCTAGCGCTGGTCTCGGTCGGACTCTTTATCCTCCTCTACAGCCTGCGGAAATCCCTTGCTCTGCTGGTGAAAAAAGCACCTCCACCCAATCCTCTGCCCGTTGCAACCCCAGCAAACGGCGGCGCTTCTACCATTGTGCCCCCCGGCAATGGGCTGAAACTGCCCAGCCCCGGATTGACTTCATCAGCACCCGGAAAAACAGTTCTTGGGAAAAAAACGTCCCAGGGAAATGCATTCCCGGGATTGAAAAAAAATCTGTCCGCCAAACCGGA
>JAQVUB010000010.1:8302-17415 GCA_028699735.1 Lentisphaeria bacterium
GAAGAGAAGAAAGCGGAAGAGAAGAAAGATTTTTAACAACGAAAGGCACAAAAAGACGCGAAAAAAGTTCGTGTTTTCTCGTATTTTTCGTTGTTAAAAAAACTTATTGGATTTTTTTTGTGAAATCTAGTTGAGGCTTTTGATGCCTGCAGTCTTGATCAGTCAATTGGAAATAACTGCTCTGGCACTGATAGCGATTGTGTTGCATGCTTTTCGCCGTGCTATTGGCATGGCTCCTTTGTATTTGATGCTGGGCATGTTTTTCATCGTGGCTCTGGTGGCGGATTCCCCCCGTATTTATCAAGGGGTTTTGTCGCATGGGATGTTCAGTGGTCTTGGTTATGGGATGATGTGGCTTCCTTTTCTGCTGCTCTTGCTTCTGGTTTATGAAGTGGAAGGCAGTATGGCCGCCCACCGCTTTTTTCTTGGGCTGTTCCTGTTGCTGATCTGTTTTTTCTGTCTGTCACTGGTAATTTTTGGTAATGTCGATCCAGCTGTGGCCAAGAGAGCCGCCAGTGTGGAACAGGAGTTTTTTCAAAATGTCATGAGCAATGGCATGATGCTTTGTTCCATTGCCCATCTTTGTGTCTGCCTCCTGCTGCCAGTTGTTTATCAAACCGCAAGAAACCGAAAACTTTGGTTCAGCGTGGCGATTTTCATGGCCTTTTGTGTTTTCCTTGTGCTCAATGAAACGACCCTCTCCCTGTACGTGTATTTTCAGGATTCACGCACGCAGAAGGATACTTTATCGTTTTTCAACTGGAATATGCGTTTGCTCTCTATGGGCTGGCTGGCTATTCTTGGTCATGCCTATTTGATTTTTGCCCGGCGCAACATCCCGAATGAACTGGGATATCGCAAAGCATTTGGATTCTTCCTCGATTTCTTTGCTTATTTTCACAGTACCGGGCGCATGCGCCGTTCGCTGGCAGAATGGTCAGACCGTTATCAGATCGTGGTCAACAACAGCAGTGAATTCGTCTTTCTGATCGATGAAAACGGCAAAGTTATTAATGCCAATAAAACGGCCTCGCATCAGCTGGGATACCGCCTGCCGGCAGTGGATTTTATTCTGCCCAAATGTTTTCGCGATGAGCACAATCGTCCCCTGGATTGGAGCCTGATCTGGAATTCACTGGATTTTTCGGATCAGGAAATCCCGCAAACTCTTCTGCTTCAGAATCTGAAGCTGGAGCTTTCCGGTGATCGGATTCTGGAAGTCGATATCAACATCTCTCCAGGCAGTCTGGATACCCGGCATGTTGCTCTGCTGATTGCCCGGGATATGACTACACAGTACGCAGAAGCGCGCAAGAGACAGAATATTTTTGAGCAGACCATGCATTCCCAGCGTCTGGAGTCGATTGGGCAACTGGCCGGGGGAATTGCGCATGATTTCAACAATCTTCTGCACAGTATCCAGGCCAATGTGGAAACGTTGCTGGCGCATGGCAGTGACGCCGGCTTCAATCGTGATTTGCTGAATAATATTTCGGAGGCCTGCCATCGGGCGGCTCTGCTGACTACTCAGCTGCTTGGGTTTGCACGCAAAGGCAAATACAATGAGACGATCATCGATGTCAAAATTCTTCTGGAACAGGTTGCCCAGTTGTTTCGCCCGACTGCCAAAGGGATCACTTTGAAATTGATTACCGAGCCGACCGAACTGCTGGTGCGGGGGGATGAAAACCAATTAACCCAGGTTTTGTTGAATCTTCTGATCAACAGCCGGGATGCCCTGGAAGACGTCAGCGGCGAAAAGAAAATCGTCTTGCGTGCGGAAGCCGCCCGCAGTGATATGCCGGAATGGGAATATCGTCCGGAACCGGAAAATTCAGGCAAATCCTACCTTTGTATCCGGGTACGGGACAATGGTTGCGGTATCCCTGAAGAGATTAAAATGCGGATGTTCGATCCCTTCTTCACCACGAAGGAAACCGGCAAGGGTACCGGCATGGGACTGGCCATGGTCTATGGCAGCATAATGAATCATCACGGCTGGCTTCATGTCACTTCTTCACCGGGGCAGGGCTGTGACTTCGCAATCTTTCTGCCAGCAGTGAAAGATGACAGGAATGAAAAAAAACCGAATTCCAACGTTATGCGTCAGCTGGGGGACAATGGTATTTTTTTACAACGAAAAGACACCAAATGACCCAAAAAATTTCATGGGAAGTACGACGCATGCCAGCAGTCAACGCCGCTCGCATGATTTTTTCGGGTCGTTTCGTGCTTTTCGTTGTTCAAAAAGAATTCCACCGTTCCCAGCTTCATTGACGTATTACATTTCAACAACCTGAAATTGGCAAACCCAACCCTAGGAGAATAACATGTCAGTACTGTTAAAAAATGCACATTTGGTTTCCCCCGGCCTGGAAATGCAAAAAGCAGCTATCGAGCTGGAAAATGGGATGATCCGGAAGATTTATTCGGCAGGCGAAAAGTTGCCTCAGAGTTCTGAGGAATATGATGCGGCCGGAAAGTTGGTGGTGCCGGGATTCATTGATGTCCATTGCCATGGGGGTATGGGCTATGAGACCACCAGTGAAAATCCTGACGCAGTCCGTATTATTGGCGAAGCTAAGCTTCGGGAAGGGGTCACCACCTTCTGCCCGACGACCTTAACCCTTTCCGAAGAGAAGCTGGCTGCCAGTCTGCGAAACGTAGAAGCATACCGTAAGTCTCCTACAGGCAGCAAGGTCGCCGGAACGCATCTGGAAGGGCCTTATATCAACCCTGAGTGCGCAGGAGCCCAGAATCCGGCTTATCTGCGCAAGGCGGATATTGCAGAGGTTTTGCGCCTGCATGCGATTTCGCCAGTGGCTCTGGTATCTTATGCCATTGAAATGGAGGGCAGTTTGGAGTTTACCAGGCAGTTGCAGGAAGCGGGGATTGTTTGCAGTTGCGGGCATACCAACGCGAGCTTTGCGCAATTCCGTGAGGGTATGAAATGTGGGTTGCAGCGCCTGACGCATTTTTGCAACCAGATGACTAAGCTGCATCATCGGGAGATTGGGTTGGTGGGGGCAGGCTTGTATGAAGATGAAGTGATGATCGAAATGATCTGCGATAAGATTCATCTTTGTCCGGATATGATTAATCTGGCCTTTAAATGCAAGCCGGCGGAGAAAATTCTGCTGATTTCCGACGCCATGGAGGCGACCGGGCTGCCGGATGGCAATTATCAGCTGGGCGGTCTGGCGGTTGTTGTTTCGGAAGGGGCTGCACGTCTGGCTAGCAATGGGGCACTTGCCGGCAGCACACTGCAGATGAATATGGCTTTGAAAAATGTGCTGGAAGTAACTGGAAAAGGATTGTCGGATGTGATTCAGACGACGGCCTGGAATCAGGCACAGGATCTGAATTTGCACAAACTGGGCAAACTGGAAGCGGGTTTCATTGCTGATGTTACGATCCTGGCAGACGATTTCAGGGTTGCTGCCGTGTTTGTTGATGGTGTACGTAAAGTGTGACTTTTCAGGTAATTCGTGAAGCTGGTAACGTTGGAATTCTTTTTGAACAACGAAATGCACGAAACAACCCGAAAAATTTCAAGGAAATTAACTTGCTTGGTTTGTAAAAAGAGATCGTGATATTAGTCTATGAAAATGTCTTTTTTTGAGCAAATTCAGTAATCCTTCCCCTTTATTCCAAAAGAGAAAAAAATGGAAAAACGTCGTTATGCTGTATGTGGAGTCTCCGGGCGGGCGATCGCCATGTGGCTCAAACCCATCTATGAAACCTTTTCAAATCGCGCCGAATTGGTCGGGATGCTCGATATTGATCCGATGCGCTTCAAAATCTGCAAGCAACAGCTTCCTGCTGCAGAAAACGTTCCGACCTACATGCCGGACGAATTTGACAAAATGATTGAGGAGACGCGTCCTGATGCAGTTATTGTTGTCAGCAAGGATTGTTTTCATGCCCATTACATCGTCAAGTCTCTGGAAAAGAATCTGGATGTGATAACGGAAAAGCCGATGACCACGAACTGGGAGGATGCGATCAAGGTACGCGAAGCGGAAAAGAAATCCAAAGGCAAGGTGATTTGCACTTTTAATTATCGCTACAATCCTCAGCATAGGCTTATCAAGGAACTTGTGCTTGCCGGGAAAGTTGGGCGTGTCACCCATGTCGATCTTAACTGGTATATTGATATTCACCACGGTGCCAGTTATTTCAACCGCTGGAACCGCACGCGCGAAAACTCCGGCAGTCTCTCCATTCATAAAGCGAGCCATCACTTTGATCTGGTCAACTGGTGGATCGGCTCCCCGGACCCGTCTCAAATCCATGCCTTCGGGGCACTCAATCACTATGGACCGGAAGGCCCCTTCAATCCGTCGAAAAAAGACGGGCGGCATTGCACCAGCTGTGAAGAGCGCCGCAACTGCGCCTACAAATCCCGTTGGGAGACGCGTGCGACGGTCGCGCAGATTCATGATGATCATCTGGATTCGTTTAACGAGAAACTGGGCGTTCTCTATACACCAGAAATTTATCGGCCTGACATGTGCATTTTCGATTCCGAAATCAACATTCAGGATACCATTGTTGCCAACGTCAAGTATGCGAATAACATCCTCTTGAACTACTCGGCGAATTTCTCGACGCCTTATGAGGGGTATCGGCTTGCCATCAATGGCACTCATGGCCGCATTGAGGCGGAAGAATGGGGCGGAGCCGGTTCGACGGCGTTTCCGTGTCCGCGTTCCACAGACCACTATGTTGACTGCTATCCGATTTTTGGCTCCCGCGAACGTATTTCCGTGAAGCCCGGTGTAGGCGGGCATGGCGGCGGTGACTCAGGTATCCTGGAAGATGTTTTCCTGGGTGTTGAGGAGGATCGTCCATATGACATCCTTGCGACATCCAAGGATGGGCTCAACGCCATTTCCATCGGGGACGCGGTATTCAAGTCCATCACCCAGGGAAAGATTATTGATTTGACGGAAGTCATGAAATATTGATTTGCCTGCAGGGCGAATGCTGCCCAGCTTTGTCGAACTGCAGAAAAAAGGCCGCTGTTCTCCAGTAAGGATGAACCAGCGGCCTGTTCATTTTGCAGTGAGGCAGGGCTTACTTATCCCAGGCCAAATTTCCCATAAGTCCCTGGCTGAAGAAGACCGGTTTGCAGCCGTGTTCGACCAGCAGTTTGACGGTCAGTTCGATGCGATCGAGGTGATCGGGTAGATAATTGCTGTAGTAAGGGAAAGAATACTGTTCATGGCTGGCGGCTCCGAAAACTTCATTGCCGGTTTCGGCGGCCAGAGCAAAGTAATTCTTCAGCCTGGCGGGAATTTCCTGCAAAGGAACCAGGTTGCAGCATACTGCGCCCCGGGCAATGAAAACGCCTAACTCAAAATTGTAGTATTTACGCTCCCGCAGCAGATAACTGTCTTCTTCCGGACGATTGAAATACTCCGCACCAAAGGCGGCTCCTTGGATGAGGGCACTGGATTGCTGCACGCCGGCAATATCGTTCTTCTTTCCCAGGCGCGCCGCAGAGCTTGGGCCACCGGAGACAAAGGGGCGCATAGTGCAGGTGCTGCAGGGGCTGCCGCGGCGGATGAATTCCTCTGCGCAGGAGGGCTGCAGGGCTCCCCAGTGCACATTGATCGGGGCGATAAAGGATTCTTCCCCGCAAATGCGGATCAGATGATGGCGCACCAGATCATAGTCTGCGCAGAAGTCTTCCAGAGTGATTTCCTCATAGGGGCGATCCGGAAATTCGCTGCGGGAATGGAAGGAGAATTTGAGCCAGTCAGACTGATCAATGAATTCCTGCTTGTAGCAATCCGGCATTTGTTCCAGGGTGAATTCCTGATGGGCATTGTGATAGAAGCAGTTCAGAGTGACTTTCAGCCCCCATTGCTGATGGATTTGCTTGAGCCGCTTCAGATAGAAGTGATCAAAGGCGTGTTGCAGGCGTTGAGTGGCCAGATCTGTAAACAGGAAGATATTGTCATCGATATAGAAATTGAAGCGTTTGAAAGACTGTTTGTCCCAAACGACTTTGATTTTTTGGCTGTATTCGCCCAGAGCACTTGCGGCCGTAGCGGTGATCGCATTGAATTTGGCGGTCAGAGGTACCGGCGCGATAAAACGCCTCCCGCTGCAGATTGCAGGAATTCCGTTCACCAGGACTGCACCACCATGATCGCATATCCCTTCGACTGACACGGTCAATGAATCAGCTGTTTCCCTGCCATGAAAATGCGTCAGGACTGCACCTTGACGGATATTCGTAATTTCCAGCATCTGATTGAGCCTCGTGGTTTATTAGAATGAATATGAAAAAACCCCGGTTTTATAAAAAACAGGGGTTTTTGAATATGGTGGGCGACACAGAACTCGAATCTGTGACCTCTACCGTGTCGAGGTAGCGCTCTAACCAACTGAGCTAGTCGCCCTTGATGGATAACGATCTTTAAGATACACTCTCAAAAGAAAAAAGCAAATCATCCGGTGACTGTGCAGCGATTATTTGCTCTTTTTTTTGCTGGAGGGGATCTTGTCGGTATCGAGGTCTTCCAGTTCGATGCTCTGGAAGAAGAGTTCCTGGAGGAGTCCAATCAGAAAACTGCGTGCTTCCAGATTGATTTGCACATCGGTAAAGAGTTCAGAAACCTGCTCCCAGAAGCCCTTCAGATCTCCATTCATTACTTCAAGCGTGTTGCTCTGGGCAATCCGTTTGATCAAATCTTCTTCATTTTTGATCAGTTTGCCCCAGAATTCCGGCAATGTTCCTTCGATGGTGAGGCTGCGGTCTTCCTCATAATTGAGCTTGCGCACGAGGCTGTTGAAATTGCGGCGCACAGTGGGATTCATCTTCATGGCTGCACCGATTTTTGGCCAGTCAATCCGGGACAGCATCAAATCGCCAAACTTGGCGTGCGTTGCCATTTTTTCGGTAACCAGAGCGGATTCGCGCAAGGCCTGTTCTTTTGCTTTTTCTGCTTCCACCGCATTCTTTTCCAGGGAACGGTTGAGCAGGCGCTGCTCTTCATATTTGCTCTGCCAGGTGTTCAATTCTTTGCTGACCCGTGTGAATTCATTCTGAAGGCGGTTGAGATTCCGGTTCATCTCCTCTTTCAGAGCATTCTCGCGTTCAGTCTTCCCGCTGTCAGCATCCTGCAAACGCTGATTGAGGCGTTTGATTTCCGCCTGGGCACCCTCAAATTTACGCTGCTGGGCATCGAGTTCACTCTTCTGGTTGCGGACAAGCTTTTTCTGCTCCTGAATCTCAGAGGTATCGCCCTGTTGACGGGCACGCAGTTTTTCCAGCTCAGCCGCATTTTGACTGTTCTTGCGCCGGCTTTCCTCGAGCTCCTTTTCCAACTGGGCAATCTGTTCAAGCAACTGAGTGCTGCCCTGGGTGTCATCCAGAATCCTGGCTACCTGGCTGTCAGAAAATTTCAGAGGGCTGAAGCAGAGCAGAATTTTCCAGGCGGGTTGATCACGGATGACGAAAAATTCGGCAAATTTATCATCCGGCAATACATAATCATCGTCCTTGAGGTTTTGCTCTTTGCGATAATTCAGGTATTCATCCGAATGGAAATAGTCTTCCAGCTTCCGATGCAAGTCCTGATTGACTGGATACCATGATGCGAAAAGGCCATTGCAGACCGCTTCGGAAAATTCTACCTTTTCCGCTTCCCGGTAGACGATTTTTTCCAATCGGTCGCGTTTTTGGGGTTCGATGCGGTGTCCGCCGAACGTGCATAATTTCAGGAGGGGGGCGTTAGCCTGAATGTAGCCCCTGAAGTTTGCCCATGGCAATTCGCCAAGCATTCTGGCAAAAATCTCAGCTGTATTCACGCCCTGGACTTTTTCGTTATTAGCAAACATCCAGGAGATACTCCTTCTTCAACATTTCTTGTGCCTTGACAACGAACGCAGCCGCCATCTGACGGCGCAGTGAACATTCAATTTTATGACTGGCCATGCTCAGGCCGGCGACCGCATCCTCACGGCCTTCCTCCTGCGCTTTTGCAATTGCCTTCAGGCACAGTGCGAGCGCTTCGCGCCAGCGCTGTTCCTGACAAAAAAGAGCCACCTGGCTCATTGTGTCATCATGCGGGCTGGGTTCCGACTGATTCTGGGTACGCTGTTGCAGTTCCCGGGACTTGGCAAGACGGCGCTTCGACTTTTTATCAATCACCGTATCTTCGCCGTCATCTTCTAAAATATGATTCTTTCTGGCCATTTATCGACTTTGATTCACAAGGTTCTGCCGGCTTGACGTAGGCAAATAATCATCCATTTGAAACATATAAAAATACCTCAAACCACACTGGTCGAGGCAAGAGCGAAAAATCATGGAGGCGCGGACCGGATTCGAACCGGTGAATAAAGGTTTTGCAGACCTCTGCCTTACCACTTGGCTACCACGCCTTGACTGAAACCTTAATGTATACCCAAAAGCGAAATTTTCCAATCCGATCGAAAAAATTCGGGTCCGTTAGTGCTTTTCGTTGTAAAAAAAGAACTTTACGAAGCCGTTTATTCGACGGGGGCAATGGTTGTGGTATGACCTCCGGCCAAAGTCAGAAGTTCCGGGATATCGGCGCAGGCGAGGATACCAGGGATGAGCAGAGAATGAGTATAAGTTTCCGCTCGTTTCGGGCTGAATTGCAGGGAGCTTGGGGGCTGTTCCAGGATGAGGTCAACGGGGTTTGGGTTGAGAGCTGCGAAGAGGATTGCAGTAATGGCGCTGTCCCGCAGCCCAGCTGCGGCAATATTGTTTTGCGGAAAGAGTTCAAGCAGGAAAGATTCGGCCAACTGGTAATCTTCAACCCATTTTCCCTGCAAGGTCATACCCAGCCAGAGCAGCGATCGGCCAAAACAGCGATCAGGGGTTTCGGGAAGATTGGAGGTTTCATTTTCTCCGCAGCCCCACAGATCAATCACGGCCAGCCCCATGGGAGCTTGCAATAAATCCTTGTACAGTTTGCTTGTTTCCAGATCGGGTTTGCCAAACGGAGCCGAAACGATGACCAGATTTTGGCCGGGAAGAGGGGGACGCAGCAGCATGGGGATCAAGCGTCCATCGTCGGCACTGATGGTGAAACGCCGCCAACCCTGCAGCGGATAGAATTCCTGCAGTT
>JAQVUB010000289.1 GCA_028699735.1 Lentisphaeria bacterium
GATCGCTGTGCAAAATTTCATGCTTGTACCTTTAACCCTATGTGGTAACTTCCCTCCTTGTCAACATGTGTCGGAGGGAATATGGAGCGCCGGCGTCTCGCCGGCTCCCCAAAACGAAAAATTTACACGCGTGATAATACGGCCTTAAAATCAGTTTGTCAGGGAGAGATGTGCTGCAAAATGCACTTTATGTGGATATCAACACGAAAGGGGAGCCAGCGGGACGCAGGCGCTCCATATTCCCTCCGACGATCAACAACAAGGAGGGAAATTGGCTCCTGTGTCGATGGCGTTTTCATGCCTCCGATGGCGACGGGAAAGCAGAAAAGGGGGTATAGCCGGCTCCCCTTGATCCGTGCAAGCTTGTGTGGTCCTTTCCCTCCTCGGCGTCTCCGCCGGCATCGTGTTTCGCTTTCATCACATCAAAACCCTAAAAAAATTCTCAAAAATGAGAAAGTATCTCATGGATAGAAACTTGCGTGTCCTGTTTCAAAAAATCTTTCTCAAAAAACAAGATTATGGATGATAGTAGTACGAAATTTTTTTAGGGGTTGTTGCTTTGGCGGATGGGTCTGCACGCAAATGCGGAATCTGGGTGGTGATTTTTTCAGATCGGTCGGATCGGTCGGATCGGTTTTGTTTTAGGACAATCTTCTCTTCGGAAAATTAAAATACGGGTGATCGTAGCATGAAAGAATTGAATCATCAGGTTGACTTTTGCGTGGTAGGCGGCGGAATGTCCGGATTATGTGCGGCCGTGGCTGCGGCGCGTCAGGGGATACGGACGGCTCTGTTGCATGACCGTCCGGTGCTGGGGGGGAATGCTTCGAGTGAAATTCGCATGTGGATCTGCGGTGCGGAAGGCGCGAACCATCGCGAAACCGGTCTGGTGGAAGAAGTCAGCCTGGAGAATAATTACCGCAATCCGGGATCGAATTTTTCGATCTGGGACAGCGTTCTGTATCAGCTGGCCCGCGAAGAAAAGAATCTGACCCTGTTTTTGAATTGTTCTGTGAATTCCCTGGAGATGTCCGGGAACCGGATTGTATCGGTGCGGGGCTGGCAGGGGACTGCGGAGACCTGGCATACGATCAGAGCGGAGGTCTTTGCGGATTGCTCGGGCGACAGCATTCTGGCGCCCTTGAGCGGTGCGGATTTTCGCATTGGGCGGGAAGCCGCCGAGGAATTTGGTGAAAGTCTGGCGCATGAAGTTGCTGACCGCAAAACGATGGGGATGAGCTGTCTGATTCAGGCAAGAGAAACGGATTCTCCGAAGGAATTCATTGCGCCTCGCTGGGCGAAGAAGATCAGCTCTGACAGCGAATTGGCGCACCGCGGGCATGATTTCCGAGGCACCAGCAATTTCTGGTGGATGGAGCTGGGCGGTGAGGTTGATTCAATACATGATACGGAGACTTTGCGTGATGAGCTGGTAGCTCTGGCATTCGGGGTATGGGATCATATCAAGAATCAAGGGGAGCATGGTGCGGACAACTGGGAGCTGGAATGGGTCGGTTTTCTGCCGGGCAAGCGGGAAAGCCGTCGTTATTTGGGCGATCATATTCTTGCGGAGAAGGAAATTTTATCCCGAGGTGAATTTACAGATGTAGTTGCGTATGGCGGCTGGCCGATTGATGATCATCATCCGGGCGGATTTTATTATTCGGGGCCTCCGAACCGGAATATCCACATTCCGGAGGTCTACGGGATTCCGTACCGCAGCTTGTACTCCCGGAATATTGACAATCTTCTTTTTGCGGGGCGCAACATCAGTGCGACGCATATCGGGATCAGTTCGACGCGGGTGATGGCTACCTGCAGCATCATGGGGCAGGCGGTAGGCATTGCTGCGGCACTGGCGGTGAAGAATGCCTGCAACCCGCGGGGCGTTTATCAGCATCACATCAAGGAACTGCAGCAACTCCTTCTGCAGGATGACTGCTACCTGCCTGGAATTAAACGGGAGATTGCCCGGATATCGGCAGGAGCCCGGTTGAGTTCTTCCTGCGGGGATGCAGAAGCCTTGCGTAACGGACTCGACCGCCCGGTCGGAGCTGCGGAAAATTCCTGGTGCGGGAAATGCGGGGATTTTGTCGAGTATGATTTTGGTCAGCGGCAGAAAATCTGCTCTGCGCGTCTGGTATTTGACAGTGATCTGAACCGGAAGGGACGGGGATCCGTCAGCCATCACTGGGAAAAGAATATTTTGTCGAATTTTCCATTGCATCAGCCCCCGCGCCGCCCGCCGGAAACGCTGGTAAAAAGTTTCCGGTTGGAAGCACGTCAGAGCGATGGCACCTGGCAGGAATTCTACCGGGAAGACAACAATTACCAGCGACTGGTGCGGGTGAATTTTGCAGTGGAAACTGATGCGGTGCGCCTGATTCCGGAAAGCACATGGGGGGCTGAGGAGTGCCGCGTGTTTGCCTTCGAAATCGGGGATTTTTAAACAACGAAAAGACACGAAAAGGCACGAAATTTTTTTTAAAGGTTGCTGCTTTGACGGCTGTGACTGCTTGTAAAAAATTTTGCGATGGGTCATTTTTTTCTTTATGAATGAAGAATGTAACAATGAGCGGGCGGTCATGATTTACAACCGCAGGACGGGTTGTGTCGAGCAGGAGAAAGTGCTTGGGGACTCCCTGCTGCGTTTTGCGTATCAGTCCGTTTTTGGGAAATTGCTGCACGGGGCTCTGTTTGCGAATTCCATATGTTCGCGCCTGCTGGGAATTTATGCGGATTCGAGGTTTTCGAGGCGGCGGATAACCGGAACGGTACAGGAACTGGGCATTGATCTGTCGGAGGTCGAGGTGCCCGACCGCGGATTTTCGTGTTTCAATGATTTTTTCACGCGGAAACTGAAGGATGGAGCACGACCTCTTGCGCACGATGATGCTTCTTTATTATCCCCGGCAGATTGCCGGATGCTGGTGTATCCGCAACTGAGTGGGGATTTCTGCATTCCGGTCAAAGGGGCGCGTTTCTCAGTTGCGGAACTGCTGGGGGCTGAGGGAGCCGATCTGGTGGAAGAATTCAAGGGAGGCTCGTTGTGTATCTGCCGGCTTTGTCCAGCGGATTATCACCGCTACCATTTTCCGGCCGGAGGGCAGCTTCTGAAGACCTGGCGCCTGCGCGGGAAATATCATTCGGTAAACCCGCTGGCATTGCAGCGGGGGCTGCGGGTATTCTCTGAAAATGTGCGCCAGGTCTCGCTGCTCGAGTTGAAGGCATTCGGTAAAGCAGCCTTTATCGAGGTAGGCGCCTTCGGAGTGGCGTCGATTCAGCAGACATTTCAGGGGACTGCTTTCCATCGCGGTGAGGAAAAAGGTTTTTTTGCATTCGGGGGTTCGACGATCATCATGATCTTCCCGGCAGGACGAATCGAATTTTCCTCGGATCTGGTTGAAAAGAGCGCTGACAATATGGAATGCCTGGTTCGAATGGGGGAAGAAATCGGCCAGAGGTTTTTTTAACAACGAAAAGACACGAAAAGTCACGAAAAACTATGGCGATTATATATGCATTATGCTGTCTTTTTTTTTCAGCACTGAATGATTTCATTTTCAAACTGTATGCGAGGCGCGTGCGTTCACGGGGCATGTTCGTCTTCTGGATCGGAATCTGCTTTTTTCTGGTGCTGATCTGGCTGCCGCGAGACAGCACGGCCTCTCTTCCAGCGACCCTGTTCTGGGGGGTACTTTCCGGTTTCTTTTCAGTTGCCGGAAATATCCTTTTGATTGAAGCGATGGGCATGCAGAGTGCGGGACTCTGTTCAACGATCTACCGCCTGAATTTGGTATTGGTGGTACCGGGAGCCATTCTGCTGCTGGGCGAATCGCTGAATGCTCGTCAGGGGATCGGGATCCTTGCTGCACTGGGAGCCATTCTAGCCTTTATGCCGGGTAAAGAAGAACGCAATAGCGTGAGTTCCCGGAAATCCATGCTTGGTTTTTATCTGGTACTGCTGGCTGCGGTTCTGCGCGCATGCATGGGGCTTTCCTACAAATATGCCTTTACCCACGGTGCTGACAAAAACAGCGTTACTGTGCTGAATGCTCTCTTCTGGATCTTTGGAGGACTGGCCTATGCTATCTTCTGGGAAAAAAAGGTGTCGTTCAAGGATGGCGCAGTGCTGAAATACGGAATCCTGTCCGGAATCTTCGTTTCGGCAATCGTATTTTTCATGGCCGCCATGCTGCATGTGCCCGATGGCGCCGCATCCATTGTGCTGCCGATCGCGCAAATGAGCTTCCTGCTGACTTTCATCCTCGGTGTCGTCTTCCTCAACGAAAAAGTCAGCAAGCGGAAGATTGCCGCCCTGCTCTGCGGCTGCGCAGCCATCCTGCTGCTGATCGCAAAATGAAG
>JAQVUB010000290.1 GCA_028699735.1 Lentisphaeria bacterium
GTGCTTTTCGCGCGTTCAATGACGCTGAAGAGCCAGTAGGTTTCGTTGGTCCAGGAGCCGAAGTTTCCGAAATAATGCTCAAACAGCTTTCCGTTGTACGGCTGGGTTTTCCACGTCGTCTTCCATAAATTGTTCCAGGCCTTGTAAGCTTTGGTGTAGCCGGGCGTCTTGAACTGCGGATTTGCGATCCAGAAAGAGCTGATGTTCACCAGGCCTTTGGTGCCTTCCACGCCGACTTCGTTGAGCATATTGGGATCGTCAAAGTAGACATTGGCGATCGGCAGCATCACGCCCATATGGCGCGCCTGCTTGAGCAGGTTTCCGGCATCGGGCAGCCAGTCGCCCGAGAAAATCACTTCGGCGCCGGAAGCTTTGATTTTGGTCAGGTAAGGGGCGTAGTCAGTCAAAAAGAGTTTATGGTAGTCTTCACCCACGATCGTTGCCGTCGGATAGTATTCCTGCAGACCCTGCTTGAAAGCCGCTGCATATTGGCGGCCGAAGGCGTAATCCTGGTTGAGGATATAAAACTTCGTTTCTTTTTTCCGAATCTGGCCGTAGTAATAGGCGAAGGCGCGGGCAATCTGTTCCGTGGAGAAAGACGCCTGGAAGGCGTAGCGGGAAAAATTGCTGGCATCCTGGAGGTCATCCGACATGGTGGTCGCATTGATGGCGATGACTTTGTGCTTCTCCGCGGCGGCATTGATGATTCTCATCATATGGCTGCCGTCGGTTCCCCACAGCACATGAACCTTTTCCTGCAGAATCATGCGTTCGAGGACTTTTTTGCACTGATCAACCTTGCCCATGTGATCGGCCTTGATGACCTCGATGAGCTTCTTTTTTCCGTCGACGAAGATGCCGCCCCGCTTGTTCAAATCGTAGGCCACCCAGTTGACGACCAGCCAGTAGATCTGGCCGTTGATGGCCGACGGTCCGGAAAATGACGCCACAACGGCAATCTTGATGGTGTCGCCCGTGGGCTGAACAATGTTGGCCGGATCGTAGCCGGTCATATCGCCCATTTTGCTTGCGTCAAAAGCCGCCTTGACAGCGGGCGCTTTTTCGGCCTTGGCCGGCTTCGCCGCCAGAGCGGCCGTCGGTGCAAAGGCGACCGCGACCAGAGAAAGAACGGCAACCACTAACAACAAACCTGAAAAACGCTTCAACAAACATCTCATCATTCAAACATCCTCCTGACTCATTTATTACCAGGTGTTAAACCTGATTATTCCGAAATTCAGATGTAAAAAAGGGATAAGGCTTCCTCGTTTACCCATTTGGCATTTTTGTTGAATTTCCAACCGGTTGATCGGGATTCTGCGGATATCGGAATGAAAAATTTTTTCCGGGATGGCTTCATGAAACGGCGGGGAGGGCGATCGGTTGTCCCGGTAGCGTCTTCTCCTTATCGGTTCTCTGCAGCAGCCGAACGGCCGGCAGAGGTTTGAAGCAAAACGGCGATGAGCTTCAGCGATTTTCAATCCGCCAATATCTGCGTTATTCTGAAATCCGGATCTTGGGCCTCTTGTTTCAGGAAGAAGCACTAAAGAAACTTTTGCTTCGATTCCATTGGTTCAATTCATGGCGGCTTTCGCCGTCTATTCGGGTTTTTCCCAACGACCGGCAGCGGGGATCAAACGGAATATTTACAACGGACGTTGGTTGTAATAACTACTAGAGAGCGGTTTCTTTTGTCAAGGAATATTTCAGGCAAAGCAATAAGGCCGATCTTCGGCAACAGGGGTGGAAGAAAGCGGCCGCCAGGGAGAAAACGTCGGAAATGCCGGACAAGCTCGGAAAACCGACAGAGCCGCAGGCGGCGCGACAGTCCTTCACAAAATGTCCGGAGCGCGCCTGCGCCGATCAGCCGATATCCCTGCGTTTCCCCGTTACCAAAGTCATTTTTGATCGCTCATCCGATTCTTTCGTACTTCGTGGAATCTTAATATTTTCAATCTTAAAGAAAATACTGGGCTTCAACCCATAAAAATCCTTATCATGCAGTACATTTTATCCTAATTCAAAAATAAATATATTGTAATTTATGTTTAATTCTGTTTAAAATTAATTCAAATATAATTAAATATCAAAACGCGTATTTGCAACGAAACAACCAACGCTTCAAATAATCAATACATACTCAGTCCTTAACTGTTTTTTCAGCCGGAAATATAATCATTAATGAATTATATAGAAAGGAGGAAAGAGCATGAATTCAAATTTAACAGCGATGTGGAATGCCGTGCAAAATGGACTGGGAGGTCACATTCCGGTCCTTTTGGGAGCATTGGCCGTTCTGGTTTTGGGTTGGCTAATTGCTGTATTGGCACGAGCGGGCGTCCGTCGGGGATTGGGCAAGCTCAATTTGAACACGCGGTTCGCTCAACTTACAGGTCAGAGCATCAACCTCGAAAATGGTTTGGCGATAGCTATTTTTTGGATCGTAATGCTTTTTGTCATAACCGGTGTATTGAACTCACTTGATCTGGCGATGGTTTCTGCTCCCTTTGCCGCGCTTTTGACAAAATTTCTGGCATACATTCCGCACCTGCTGGCCGGGTTGATGCTTGCTCTGATTGCCTGGTTGCTGGCAAGCATTGTCCGAAAGTTCGTTACCAAGGCGCTTTCCAAAACCACACTGGATGAAAAACTTTCCGAACATGCGGGCATGTCGCCCATCAGCGACGGACTGAGTCAAGCTTTATTCTGGCTCATCATTCTGCTGTTCGTGCCGGCCATCATGGGCGCGCTGCAAATGGACGGCCTCCTGGATCCGTTTCGGGATATGATTGCCAAAGTACTTGATTTTCTGCCCAATGCGGTAGCCGCCATCGTCATCGGCTTCGTGGGCTGGGTTTTAGCCACCGTTCTGCGCAATCTGACAACAAATCTTCTGCGTACCGCCGGAAGTGACAAACTCAGTCAGAAGGTCGGGTTGACGGAATCCGTTCAGCTTTCCAACGCGATAGGTCTGCTGGTTTTCGTGGCCGTGTTTTTACCGGCGTTGATCGCCGCCCTGGACGCATTACAAATCGAAGCCATTTCCAAGCCGGCAACGGATATGTTGGACATGTTTTTGATGGCTGTGCCTCATATCGTTGCGGCCGGCCTTATTCTGGTGATCACCTGGATGGTTGCTTCTTTTGCTTCTCGGCTTCTGGCTAGTCTTCTCAACACAATGGGTTTTGACAACATTCCGAAACACATCGGATTGGAACATGCGTTTCATAAAACACCGGCATCGGTTTTTGTGGGATACGTGGTTTTGTTTTTTGCCATGCTTTTCGCCACAGTTGAAGCCGCAAATCAACTCGGATTCACGCACGTCAGCGATACGGTGGATACATTCATCCGCTTCGGCGGCGATGTGCTCTTGGGCTCGCTTATTCTTGTGATAGGATTCTGGCTGGCCAACCTTGCCTATGAAACCATGGATAAAGCCAGCGGACCCAACACGAAGGGGCTCGCACGAATCGGACGTTTCGCCATTTTGGGATTGGTCCTGGCTCTTGGTCTCCGTGCCATGGGCATTGCCGATGATATCGTCAATCTGGCGTTTGGACTGACGTTGGGCGCCATCGCGGTAACTGTGGCGTTATCCTTCGGTCTGGGTGGACGTGAAGCGGCAGGAAAACTCATGGAACACTGGTTGTCGAGATTTCGTCAATAATCAGGGAAGATGATCCGTCCAGCGAAGGGTACACCATAGATAAACAGCTTGATTTGAAATGGGGCAGCCTGTGTGAAGGCTGCCCCATTTGCTATTATCGTTATTCGCAAATCCATTCTGTTGGTGAGTTTTATACAGATGAAATGGGATGAGAAGGGGGATTTGCGCCAGGCGCTCATTCAGGCAGGGGCCACGCGATTCCGGCCGATTATCCCGACCGCTGCCGCTGTCGTGCGCGGCGCTTACGAATTCAAAACGCATTTCCTGTGGAGGAGGTCAGCGCATCGGTCTGCCGCGCGTGGCTGACGATCTGCTGAATACTCACGGAACCTGGCTGTTGTGGCCGGACGGAGCCTGCACACGACTGAGGGTATCCGACAGGCAATCCCCGACCCGGGTGGTGGTGATTGATGCAACCCGGCAACAGGCCCGCCGGTTGTACAGCAGCCTGCCGGCTTTAGGCGGCTGCTGTAGCGATCCTTGATGGAAGCGGTCACGAAGCTGAAGTCAGGAAATTTTATTGTCGGCATTCTGAGCGATCAGACGGACTGGCTCGACGTCCTGAATTCACGTTTTGATTTCTTCAAGCATTTTGATGATGTCTTGAACAGTTGTCATCCGGGCAAAGGGAAAAGAGACAAGTCGCTTTTTGATGATATTTCCGGATTGCTGAATGGAACACCGGACA
>JAQVUB010000011.1:0-9474 GCA_028699735.1 Lentisphaeria bacterium
ATATCCTCTCGGAAGTCAGCTTTGTGCATGATTTTCGCGGGGTTTCGTTTGATGAGAAGCTGGCCTTGATCCGCAATTACAGCAAGATCATCATGGGGAGCAGTCCGTCGATCGAGTCCTGTTCGGTAAATTATAGTGAGCGTTTCCGTTCGGTATACTTTGCTTCGACGCGCGTCATCTACCATCACAAACAGCTGCCGATGGTGATTCTGGCGCTGAGCGCCATTGCCCGCAATGGTGATCAGGTGCAGCGCAGCAGCGAAAGCTTTTCTTCGGTCGATGATTACCGGGTCGTGCTCAACCGGGAAAATATTGCGCAGGAAACGGCACAGCGGGCCGTCGATTTGCTGAAGGCGCCCAAATGCGAGGGAGGCCGGCACACGGTCATTCTGCGCCCGGATTTTGCCGGGGTCTTTATCCATGAGGCCTTTGGACATCTCAGCGAAGCGGATTTTTTGTATGAAAATGACAAGTTACGCGATTTAATGAAGCTTGGTCGCAAGGTCGGCGTCAAGGAATTGAATGTCGTTGATGACGGCACTCTGCCGGGCATGGTGGGGACGCTGCCGGCGGACGATGAGGGAACTCCGCCGCAATGCACAACTCTGATTAAAGACGGCGTGCTGGCCGGGCATCTGCATTCACTGGAAACGGCCGGCAAAATGAAAGCCCGTCCAACCGGGAATGCACGCACGATGAACGCTTCTCACACACCGATTGTGCGTATGACCAACACCTATATCAAACCGGGTTCCCTCAGCAAAGAAGAACTTTTTGCCGGGGTGCAGGATGGCATCTACGCCTGCGGAATGTATGGCGGTCAGACGATGATGGAAATGTTCACCTTTTCCGCATCACACGCCTACCGGATCCGCAATGGACAGCTCGCAGAACTGGTGCGGGATGTGGTCATGACCGGAAATGTCTTTGAAACTCTGAATTCCATCGACGGCATTGCGAACGATCTGAGCATACGCAACCGTGGCGGCGGCTGCGGCAAAGGCGGCCAGTCACCCTTGCCGGTGACCTTCGGCGGCCCGCATATCCGTATCCAGGATGTGCTGATCGGGGGATAATTCAGGGGACAGGGTGCAGGGGACAGGGGGCAGGTAATTTTGATGAGACAAAAGGACGTATAGGACGTATGGGACGCATGAATGGGACAATGGGAGAATAGGATGCAGGGGATTTCCTGCACCCTGCACCCTGCACCCTGTCCCCTGCACCCTGTCCCCTGCACCCTGCACCCTGTCCCCTGCACCCTGTCCCCTGCACCCTGTCCCCTGCACCCTGTCCCCTGCACCCTAAATCGAAAGTTTGGAGAAAATGATGTCATATTTTGGAAAAAAGCATATTGATCGGGTTCAGAAATGTCTGGAACTGGCTCGCGGCAAAGGCGCCAGTGGGGCAGCGATCGAATTGAACCATGGCACATCGTACAGTTGCAATTACGCCGCAGGGCGGTTGAAACATACCGCTTTGAGCGAATCCCTGCGCTACAATATCGAAGTCATTGTCAAGGGGCACCGGGGTTCGGCCAGCGGAAACGTCCTCGAGGCCATGGAAAATATGCTGGAAAGAGCCTTGATCCTCGCCCAAAACGGAGCCGTTTCCCATTTCGAGGAATATCCGGCACCGTCGGATTACGCAAAAGTGAAATTCCGTTCGAACTCCATCCAATCCCTCACCCGCGAAAAACTGATTGCGGATTGCGGGGAACTGGTCGATGCTCTCAAAGCACTGGATCCGGAAATGGAAATTGAAGCTGGCGGTGGGCGTCAGGAAAGCGAAGGGTTTATCGCCAATACGGGGGGATTTCTGCAAAAGACCGGGGAAACCAGCTGGGGACTGGGTGCGGGGTTTACCCGGATTCAAGGCGAAGATATGCTTTTTGCAGGGGAAAGCCGCTCCTGGGGTAAGGTCAATCAGCTCTATGATATTCCCTTTCTGATCAACAAGTTGAAGGAAGACTACCAATACGGCATCCGCTTGCAAAATTTCAAGGCCGGAAAATTACCGGTTTTGCTGGCGCCGCCGGTAGTCCGTCAGTTTATGTCGCCGATTATCGGTGGTTTAAATGGCCGCGATGTCTTCAAAGGCATTTCACCACTGAAGGATAAACTCGGCAAACAGGCTTTTTCAAAAACTCTGAGCATCTGCGACCAGCCGCATCTGGACTATGCACCGGGCTCAGCCGCTTTTGACAATGTCGGGCTGCCTACAAAACCGGTTATTTTGATTGAAAATGGCAGCATCCAGATGTTCCTTTATGATTACGACAGTGCTCATCTGGCCGGCGTGGAACCAACTGCACACAGTGGTTGTGCCCCTTACAATTCACGGATCTGTCCTGGCACCTGCACAAGTTCGGATATGCTCAAAGGCATGCACAAAGGCATTTATATTCAATCTCTGCTGGGCTTTGGACAAAGCAATCTGGGCAACGGGGATTTTTCCTGCAATATCGCCGTCGGTTATCTGGTGGAAAAAGGGGAAATCACCGGACGTATCAAAAATGCCATGATCGCCGGGAATATCTTTGAACTATGCGCCAGTGAGATGCACATCAGCTCCGACCTGGAAGCCAATTTCCAGACACCCCATATCCTTTTCCCGGAAATGAATATCACCAGCAAATAAACCCCTCCTAACTCTTTAACAACGAAAAATACGAAAAAACGCGAAGAGTTGTTTTTTCTGATAGAAGGCGTTATATTTTGTCTAAGATTGACAGACTGATTTTTGCTCGTTTTTTGAGGCTTGCCAAGTCTGTTGAGCAATCCTTAAAAAGGTTGTTGATAATTATGTTAATAAAATTATTAGCATAATTATTAACAGGATTTCACCTGTTTTTTAATTTTAATAACTTTCTTACCATCAGATAATTGTACAGGAATTAACGCAATCTTCACTCAGGTATTAAGAATATCTTACTGAGTTTAAATAAATGAATCATTACTTGTCATGTGCATAACTTGCCTGGCATGCTTCGAGAGGCTGTAAAGGGAGAGGAACGAATCGATGAAGTTGACCATCACCACTGAAAATCTGCTGTTTGCTCTGCGTCGTGTCATGTCAGTCATTGGCAATAATGCTGCCAATCCGATTATGAATAACTTTCTTCTGGAAACCAGTGATAATAAACTGCTGGTGACTGGTGTGGATAATGAGATTCGTACGACTACTGAAATCGGCGCACTCGTCTTTATCCCGGGAAAAATTACCCTGCCCGGGAAAAAATTCTATCAAATTGTCGCTGCTTTACCGTCTGGGGATGTTGTTTTGGAGACGAGCGAGGAAGATGAGGAAGTGGTTGCTTTTTCCTGTCAGAAAGCCTCTTACAAGATTCGCGGGCTGAATGCTTCCGGATATCCGGAGCTGGATAATTTTGTTGAGGAGTGGTCTTTTACCATGCCGGCAAAAGAGCTGGTATCGTCTCTGGCAAAAGTTTTTTATGCTCGCAGTGATGATGAATCCCGCAAAGTGCTGCATGGGGTTTTGCTCAGTGTGCGAGCTGGTATGTTAACGGTGGCTGCGACGGATGGGCGGCGTCTGGCTTTGGTTGAAAAAGTGATCAGTGGTCAGGAAGCGGAGATGAAGGACAGTGATATTATTCTGCCATACAAGACGGTCTCTGAGCTGATTAAGAGCCTGGATACTTCGAAGGATGTTAAAATCAGTCTGTCAGCTTCCGTAGCGGTATTTCAGACTCAAAGCACGACGATTACCAGCAAGCTGGCCGAAGGTACTTATCCCAATTACCGTTCGGTGATTCCTGATAATTTTACCCGCAAAGTCGCCATGTCCCGGGTAGCATTTGCCGATGTACTCAATCGTATTGCTTTAGTGGTCAGTGAGAGCAGCGGCTCGATTAATTTGGATCTTTCCACAGCCCAGATCAAAGTATGGGGCAGAAGTGTCGAATATGGGGAAGCCAGCGAACCAGTCGAAGTCTCCTACGATGGCGAACCCCTGAATATCGCTTTCAATCCGGAATTTTTCATTGAGCCATTAAAGTATCTGGAATGTGATCAGATGGTGATGAAATTCAATGATAATGTCAGTCCGGTGGCGATTTGCGGCGATGAGGGTTTCCTGTATATCCTGATGCCCATGCGCAATTGAACCGGTTACCAGACCGTTATTAACCACGAATAACACAAAAATCACGAACGTTAAATTTTCGTGATTTTTCGTGTTTTTTTGTGGTTAAAAAAAGATGCTGACTCACCTGAAATTATTTCATTTTCGGAATTATGACCGCTGTGACTTGACTTTACAGCCGGGTCTGAATCTGCTTATGGGTGCCAACGGGCAAGGCAAAACCAATCTTCTGGAAGCGGTTTATTATCTGGCTTTACTGCGTTCTTTCCGGACGACTCAGATCAGCAATCTGAAACAATGGCAGCAGGATGGTTTTTATCTGGAAGGAAACTGCCGGCACAAGGATGGGAGCACCTTAACCCTGAACGTATCCTATGGCACCGAACGAAAACTGGGCGTCAATGGAATTCCCGTTCACAAAACCAGTGAATTTATCACCCGGTTTATCTGTTCTACCTTTATTCCGGAGGATCTGGAAATCGTCAAGGGGGGAGCGGTTTTGCGGCGGCGCTTTCTGGATATTGCCTTGAGCCAGCTGTCGGCCACTTATTTACAGGATTTGCAGCAGTATACCACGGCTCTTCGCAGCCGCAATATCATGCTGAAACAGCCGGCTAAATATCCCCGCAATACGGTCACCGCGTATGATTTCATGCTCGTCGAAAAGGGAGTCGCCATCGAAAATGCACGCAAGGAATTGATCGATAAACTGAATTTGGCTTTGCTCGAACAATCCCAGCTGTTTTTTGGGGAACTAAAAGTGCTTTCGGTGAAATATGTTTCCGGCCTGGCCGCTTCGGGCAGGCTGTCTCCGATGATTGGCGATGATGCCAAGGAAATCTATCGGGAGATTCTGCAGCGCAATTACGAACGCGACTGCCGTGATGGATGCACGCGGTATGGGCCGCATCGTAGTGAAATGAACTGCCTGCTTTCCGGCAATCATCTGGCCAGTTTTGGTTCAGAAGGGGAATGCCGTATTGCTGCCCTGGCCTTGCGCTTTGCTTGTCTGAAAATCATGCAGCTTGAACTCGATCAGCAGGATGTCACCCTGATCGTCGACGATGTCCTCGGCGAACTCGATCAGCATCATCGCGGCATCTTCTTGCAACAACTCGAACAATGCGGACAAGTCATCATCGCCTGCACCGAAGTACCCCCTGAATTACAAGCCCCCAAAAAAATCTTCAAGGTGGCTGGCGGGAAAATTGCAGATTTTTAACAACGAAAAGCACGAACCGACCCGAAAAATTTTCATGGCAAGCTGCATCGACTGTGGGAATACGTTGTTTATCCCATGAAAATTTTTCGGGTCGTTAGTATGTTTCGTTGTAAAAGAAATAGCATTGCCACCTAGCTTCACTGTCGTATTTGAGGGATTATCCGCAGTCCTGTACGGTTATCATTTAAACTTGCATTTTAGGCATTTGTCGGGTACCTTATAATCCATGCGTGAAAAGGGGGGGCTTGAACTTTGCAAACTACGAACGATCAAGGGATATAGACTGTGGTAGGTCAAGATGATTTTATTATTGATTTAATGCTGGCAAGGGGTCTGATCAATGAAGAGATTCTCAATCAGGCCAAGGAAAAACAGCACGATGAATCACTCGAATCGGTCTTAGAAGCCCTGCAACTGATGAAAGTGGTGACTGATTCGGATATCACCCAGCTGCTGGCCGCCGAATACGGCATGGATACCTATGACTTTGAAAATGCCAAAGAAAATATTCCGGAAGAAGTGATCAAGCTGATCCCGGCAAAAATAGCCAAGCGCTATGAAGTGGTACCGATTTCCATGAACAGTGGTATTTTACGCATTGCCATGGCGGATCCGGCCGATATTGAATCGCTCGATGTCATACGGCATCTGATGAAAATGGATGTCGAAGGAGTGATCGCCTCCCGCAAACAAATCAACCGTGCCCTCGATTTTTATTACGGCAGCGAAGAAGGCACCGTCGATCAGTTCCTCAGTGACATGACGGAAGTGACTACCGATATCACCATCGGAGCGACTTCCGATGTCACCACCGAGGTCGACGGGCAGGGGGATGATGAAGACGCCGCCCCGATCATCCGTTTCGTCTCGCTGATGATTATTGAAGCTTTCCGGACACGCTCTTCGGATATCCATCTCGAGCCGATGGAAAAACGCTTTCGCATCCGATACCGGATTGACGGGGTGCTCAATGAAGTCGAAAGCCCGCCAAAGTATCTGCAGAACAAGATTCTTTCCCGTTTGAAGTTGATGGCCGGCATGGATTTGTCCGAACACCGTATACCTCAGGACGGGCGTATCCGCATTACCGCCATGGGTCGTGAACTGGATTTGCGTGTATCGGATATTCCCATCACACATGGTGAATCGATCGTCATGCGTATTCTGGATAAAAGCGGCGTCATGCTGGGTATCTCGGAACTGGGCTTCCTCGAAGATGACCAGGAAATCATCTATAAAATCCTCAATTTTCCGGATGGCATCTTCCTGGTTACCGGGCCAACCGGTTCGGGAAAAACCACTTCGCTTTATTCGTTTTTGCATACCCTCAACCAGCCTACACGCAAAATCATCACCGCGGAAGACCCTGTCGAATACGAACTTTCCGGTATTAACCAGGTGCAGATCGCCAGTGATATCGGCTTAACCTTCGTGGCCGCTCTGCGGGCGATGCTGCGTCAGGCGCCGAATATCATTATGGTTGGTGAAATTCGTGACTCGGAAACTGGTGAAATCGCCATCAATGCCGCTCTTACGGGACACTTGGTGTTCAGTACCTTGCACACCAATGACGCGCCGTCTGCGATCACCCGTCTGATTGATATGAAGATCAAGCCCTTCCTGATTGCCTCTTCCCTGCGCGCAGTGATGGCTCAGCGCCTGCTGCGACGCCTCTGCAAACAGTGCAAAGCTCCGCATGTCCTTACGGAAGTCGAGATCGAACAGCTGGAAATCAGCCCTGATTTCATCAAAAAATCCAATTTCATGAAGGGAGCCGGCTGTTCGGAATGCAAAAAAGGCTACAAGGGACGCATGGGCATCTACGAGATTTTCATTCTGGATGAAAGTATTGAGGATCTCATTTATGGCAAAGCGGATGCCAGCGTGATTGGACATCGGGCCAGAGAAATCGGCATGCGCACCCTGCGCCAGGATGCCCTGCGCAAGGCCGCTATGGGAATGACAACCGTTCAGGAAGTCATGCGTCTGACCGTGTCAGACTAAAGCCATGGTGGGCTGGCTCCCACAACCCATTTTTTAACCACGAAAAAACATAAAAAGACTCGAAAAAAATTCATGGGAAGTACGACACATGGAAAGCATTCAAAGCCGCTTCCATGCATTTTTTTCGTGTCAGTTCGTGCCTTTCGTGGTTAAAAAAGCTTTAAGTACCGCATAACAGGAACTGACAATATGGCACAAATTGATATTTCAGCAGATGTCAGCATGATCTGGCACTTGCTGGTCAGCCGTGGCAAAGCGACCGACGAGCAGTTAGAGGAAGTCCTTGATGAAAGTATCCGTAATGGGCAGAGCTTTCAGAAAGTGCTGTACAATTATGATCTGATCAATGAGGATTCCCTGTTGCAGCTGATCGCAGAGGAGCTGGGCACCGAATTCGTCGAAATCCGTACCGGTGAGCTGGACGAAGAGCTGATAGATGTCATGCGTTCAGATGTCGCGCGCACCTATGGAGTGATTCCTATTAAGCAGACGGAAGACACGGTGACCGTGGTTGCCGAAAATCCCTTTGATCCGCGCCTGGTTGATGAGCTCCACTTTGTGTTAAACAAGGATTGCCAGGTGATGGTGGGTCGCCCCAAGGATGTTCAGGATGCCCTCGATCTCTTTTATCCGGAAAAAGGCGGTTCGATCTCGGATGTGCTGGATGAGATGAAGGAATTGTACGGGATGGGCGCCGAGGATCTGAAAGATGCGGATGAGAAGGAACTGGAAAAGGCCGCCAATGAAGCCCCGATTGTGCGCTTTGTGAATATCATTCTGCAGCAGGCCATCAAAGACAAGGCCAGTGACATTCATTTCGAACCCTTCGCCGATGAATTCCGTATCCGGTATCGTATCGATGGTGCACTCTATGAAATGGCTCCTCCGCCAAAACATCTGGCCATTCCGGTGATCAGCCGTCTGAAAGTCATGAGCGGCCTGAATATCGCAGAACGCCGCCTGCCGCAGGACGGACGTATCGAGCTGCGCATCAGCCGCAAACCGATCGATCTGCGTGTTTCTACATTGCCTACGCGCTATGGCGAAAGTGTGGTGTTGCGCGTGCTCGACCGCTCCGTCGTCAGCCTGAGTTTTGACAATCTGGGGCTTACTCCGGAAATGGTCAAGAAAATCCGCGCGATGATCGGCCAGCCCAACGGCATTTTTCTGGTGACCGGGCCGACTGGTTCCGGCAAGACGACGACTTTGTATTCCGGGCTGAAAGAACTCAATACTCTGGAAGACAAATTGCTGACGGCCGAAGACCCGGTCGAATACGATATTGAAGGGATCATGCAGGTGCCTGTGCGCGAAAATGTCGGCATGACCTTTCCAAAGGCTTTGCGCGCATTTTTGCGTCAGGATCCCGACCGTATCATGGTTGGTGAAATCCGCGACGTCGAGACAGCCAGCATCGCCATCCAGGCCTCTCTGACTGGACACCTTGTGCTCAGCACCCTGCATACCAATGACGCCGCCGGCGCGGTGACCCGTTTGATCGATATGGGCATCGAGCCGTTCCTGATCAGCTCCACGGTCATCGGCGTGCTCGCACAACGCCTGATCCGCCGCTGCTGCAATAACTGCAAAGATGCCTATATCCCGGATGACAAGGAACTGCGGCTGCTCGGAACCAACCGCGAGGATATCCAAGGAAAACCCTTTTACCGCGGGCATGGCTGTGAAATCTGCAATGGCAGCGGATACAAGGGGCGCGTGGGCATTTTCGAATTGCTCGAGATTTCCGAAGCTGTGCAAAGCATGATCAATAGAAAGATGCCGACCCAGGATATCAAGCGTAAGGCCATCGAAGAGGGCATGATGACCCTGCGCAAGGATGGCATCAACCAGATTTTGTCCGGCGTCACCACCGCCGCCGAAGTCCTGCAATACACTATGATCTAAAGTAGCGCAACCGTCCCGGTTGTGATTGAAAAAAGTAGCGCAACCGTCCCGGTTGTGATTTAAAAAGTAGCGCAACCGTCCCGGTTGTGATTTAAAAAGTAGCGCAACCGTCCCGGTTGTGATTTAAAAAGTAGCGCAACCGTCCCGGTTGTGATGGTGATGGTGGCAGCAGGTAAGTTTGATGGGACGTATGGGACTCCCTGTCCCCTGCACCCTGCACCCTATATAAAGAAGAAGGA
>JAQVUB010000011.1:9574-12102 GCA_028699735.1 Lentisphaeria bacterium
CCGGTTGTGATTTAAAAAGTAGCGCAACCGTCCCGGTTGTGATGGTGATGGTGGCAGCAGGTAAGTTTGATGGGACGTATGGGACTCCCTGTCCCCTGCACCCTGCACCCTATATAAAGAAGAAGGAGTTTGAAGATGCCAAAACTTGAGATGGGTGATTTGCTGGATTTAGTTCTGGAAGAAGGTGCCAGCGATCTGCATATTCCCTGTTTTTCTCCGCCGGTGATTCGTCACCACGGCGAAATGGTACCGCTGGATACCGATCCGATGGAGCCGGAAGATACTGAATACCTGATGAAATCGATCACCTCGGAAGCCAATCAGCAGAAGCTGCAGCAGGATGGTGGTGTGGACTTTGGTTTTGCCTTTGGCGACAAGGCCCGTTTCCGGGTGAGTGTATTCAAGGCCAAGGGAAATATCGGCATGGTGTTGCGTACCATTCCAAATACGCTGCTGTCGATGGAGCAGATCGGGCTTCCCCCGTCGGTCAAGGACATCCTGTTCCGGCCCAGGGGGCTGGTGCTGGTCACCGGGCCAACCGGAAGCGGCAAATCCACGACCCTGGCCTCGATGATCGATATTATCAACAAAGAAAAAAAAGACCATATCATCACCATCGAAGACCCCATCGAATTCTATCACCAACATAAAAACAGCGTGGTGACCCAACGCGAAATCCATAATGACGTGCCCTCCTTTGCAGAAGCGATCCGGCGGGCTTTGCGCCAGGACCCTGATACCATTCTGGTCGGTGAAATGCGAGACCTTGAAACAATCGGTGCGGCGATCACCGCCGCTGAAACCGGACACCTGGTCTTTGGCACCCTGCATACGACCGGTGCCGCCGAAACGGTTGACCGTATCGTCGACTCGTTCCCGACGACGCAGCAGGCTCAGGTGCGCACGCAGCTGGCCTCAACTCTGATCTGTGTCATTTCACAGGTGCTGCTGAAACGTATTGACAAAAAAGGGCGTGTGGCCGCCTTCGAGATTCTGGTGCAGACTCCGTCCATTTCCGCTTTGATCCGGGATGGCAAGACCTTCCGTATCACATCGGATATCCAGACGGGTGCCAAATGGGGCATGAATACCCTCGATTCACACTTGCTGCAGCTGTACAATGATGGCAAGATTTCCTATGGCGACCTGATTACCAAGTGCCGTGATGCCGAAGGAATCATTGCCAGTATCAAAGAGGGCATGAAAAATAAATGATGAAGAGGACTCTGCCCCGGCAGACGTTTTTATAACAGGAGAATGCACCTATGGCAAAATTTCAATATACAGCCGTTGATGGCAATGGAAAAGAACGCAAAGGGGTTATCGAGGCTGCCGATGACAAAGAGGCTACCACCCTGCTGAAACAGCAGGGCCTCTTTCCGACCGGAGTGGTCGCTGCCGGTGGAGGCCAGAAAAAAGGCGGTGCCGGGCAGGCCGCTGGTGCCAAAGGCGGAGCAGGCTTCCGCTTTGGCGCGCCGAAAATTGCCAATAAAGACCTTTGTACGATGACTCGTCAGCTGGCCACGCTGCTCGAGGCTGGTTTGCCGCTGGTACGAGCCCTGCGGACTTTGCAGCGTCAGGCCAAAGGCAGCAAACCGGCCTTGTTTACGGTTATGGGAGGGCTGGCCGATGCAGTCGAAGGAGGTGCCACCTTCTCAGAAGCCTTGGCGACCAATCCGCGTTCCTTCAACAAATTGTATGTCAGCATGGTTCGCGCAGGTGAAGCATCCGGTGCCATGGAACTGGTGCTGGTTCGTCTGGCCGAATTCATGGAAAAAGCGCAGCGTATTGCCGGTAAGGTCAAATCCGCCCTCGTCTACCCGATTGCGGTTTTGGTCATTGCCTGTGCGATCACTGCTGGTCTGATGATCTTCGTTATCCCGAAATTTGCCAAAATGTTTGAAGAGATGCTGCCTGGGGAAACGCTGCCGGGTATCACCCTGTTTGTTATCGGTGCCAGTAATGCGCTCAAAAATAATGCGATTGGCTTTGTCATCGGCCTGTTCGTCGGCATCTTTATATTTAAAATGCTGTTGAAGACCAAGCCAGGCGCCTATGCCTTTGACTTGTTTGCTATGAAGGCGCCGCCGTTTAACAGCCTGGTGATCAAAAATGCTTCGGCGAGGTTCTGCCGTACGCTGGGCACCCTGATGGGTTCCGGTGTAGCAGTCTTACAGGCTCTGCAGATTGTCAAGGATACCTCCGGCAATGAACTGGTTTCGAGAGCCATCCAGAATGTCCATGATGCGGTAAAGGAAGGGGAGGGCATGACCCAACCTCTGGAAAAATCAAAAGTCTTCCCGCTGATGCTTTGCAGTATGGTCGAAGTCGGTGAAGAAACTGGTGCACTGCCGGATATGTTGAACCGGGTCGCCGGCGTCTATGAAGAGGAAGTCGACCGCGCCGTCGAAGGAATGACCTCCCTGATCGAACCGATCATGATCTGCTTCCTCGCTGTCGTCGTCGGCGGTATCGTCGTCGCTCTCTTCGCACCTATGGTCAAAATGATCGATAAACTCGGCGGCTGA
>JAQVUB010000011.1:12202-17321 GCA_028699735.1 Lentisphaeria bacterium
TTTAAAAAAGAAATGGTGACCCGATTGTATGCTCTGCAATTAAAAAATTGAAATCCTGAGATTTCTTTGTAAAAATGTCCAGAGTGTCTGTATCAGGGTCACCTGAATATTAAAATACACAGGGAAACCGGAATTTCAAGCCGACAAATTAATTTTCCGGGGGGATTTCCCAGTTGTCCGGCAGACTCCAGCGTACCGACGCGCCTTTTTTCCGGTTGCAGCAAGCCTTCAGATCACCAGCAAGTTGCGCCAGGAACAGCAACAGGCCGCTTAATGGTTGCGATGCCGCCGGAACCACCCACACCGGCTTGTTCTCCGCAAAGACCTTCATTTTGGCCTTTAATGCAAGCTGCATCTGTTCGCAAGCGCTCTGCTGACTCTTTTTGGGCGCGCCATCTTTCAGTTCTGCGCGCAAATCCAGCAGCCACGCGAAGACTTCCGCCAGAGCCTGCGCCCGGACAGCATCGGCCAGCAGGCTCATCAGCCCATTCTTCTCCTGGGCATTGAGTTTGTCGCATTCGAGAAGCTTGCTGAATTTTCCCGCTGCTTCCTCTGCCAGAGAAACGGTTTTCTGCAGAGAAGCTGAAGCCCCCTCCAGGGTTTCCAGGCTTGCCAGAGCTTCTTCCGGATAACAGCGCGGCCATACCTTCACTTTGTCATTGACATAAGTGTAGGGATATTGCAGGCAGAGTCCGAAGGCGGCTTCTTTACTGGCCTTGTTTAACAGTTCCGCAGCCTTCAGGTAACATTCCGATCCGCTGCCAAAATGGTAAAAAGCCCAGCGTTTCTGCACGGCATCGGAGTTTCCCGCGGCGGCTACCGATTCCCAGGCATAGGCGCCCAGGAGAGCCTCATGATCCAGATGGGAGGGATCATGCACCGCATAGGAAACGGCCCCGCGAGCCCCTTCATCCTCAGCCAGAGTCAGCATCTTTTCGATATTCGGCCGCCGGAAATCGTAGGTACTCCAGTTGTAATAGCAGGTCATCGGAGCCACCCAGCCAGCCAGACCCAGTTTCAACCCCAGCTTCGGGTGCACGCTGTCATGCAACTTGTCGTTGCTGTACCACCACCAATGCAAAATAATTCTGTCTTTCAAACCGGCTTTCTCAAGACGTTTGACAAATTTGCTGTCCAGAATCGAACTGTGCCGCGTCAGCTGATCATTCCATAAAACAATCTTCTGCACCCCCTTGCTGATCAGAAATTCCGAAAGCCAGAGCAAATACTCGACAAACAGCTCCTCTTTCTCCTTGCTCTTACATTTCTTGCAGCAACACCACGGAGACTCCTTTTTCCTGGCATCCGCCGGATGCGGAAAGTCCTCATAGACCTCATCCAGCTCAAGATGAAAATATTCCAGCCCGCCAGGGAAATATTTATCCAGGATTCCGCCATACAGTTCGGACAGAATCTCCTTCGTTTTCGGAGAACTCAGGCAGTAGCCCATGCCGGCTGGCTTGCCCGCGGCATTGCGGGCGGAGATTTCGGGACGCAGCCTGGGCAGCAGAGTATTGTGCCCGAGGCTGTTGAAAAAGGGAACCACATTGACGCCGCGTTCGTGACCATAGGTAATGACTTCCGCCAGAAAATCCTGCTGTGCCATAAAGGGAGCATAGGTTTCATCATGCCACATGTCACCAATGGGATCATACCAGCGTAAACGATGCTCGGACTTCAAATCTTCCTGACCGGGTACCGGCGATGGAACCATCAGAAATTCACTGGGACGCTCCGCCCCCTCAAAACGACAGCTGCCCCAGCACCCATACAAACCAATCCCGAAGGTATTCATTTTGGCGGAGGAAACCGCGTCGATCGCCTGAAACCAATCCGTGTTGCTCATGCGGTCAGGTCCCCATTTGTTCTCGACAAAGATCCCGCGCACTGGAAGTAAGGGCCAATCCCTGATCGTCAGATTCGGCACCTTCTTCTCCTGAAGTATCAAGCGGAATAAAGAGGCCAGCGTCTGAGAAGCCCAAACCATGCCCTCCTGATACGGAGAACGAATGTTTACCTCACTGTCCTGGATCACCAACTCATAATAATCACAACGACAATCCTCGGGAACCGCAGATAAATCAAAAACGTCCGGACTCTCCACCTGCGCATTGACAACATATTTCTTCTTGTTCGCGACTACCCGGACACCCGCTGCAGTCAATACCGAACGGACGGCTTTTCGCTGCAACGGCAAAACATTGTTGGTCACCAGACGCACATCAATGCCTAAATCACTGATCCCCCCATTTAATTCACATTGCTTTACACGGGGAAAAAGTTCCGGTATCTCACAACCGCGGCTGACTGCCATGGCAACCTCCTTGGATTTGCATGTCCCCGCGTAAAAAATGCGCAGAAGACTGAATATCAACGGATACAATAATACCTTAATATAACCCCTTAAACCCCTTAAGCAAGACCACAATCGCAGAAACTTTGAAAGCAGTGTAATGCATCAGTTAAACTTGGTAACAGAGGAATTCTTTTTAACAACAAAAAGCACGAACCGACCCGAAAAAATTTCATGGGAAACGGTTTTTACTGGAGAAATTCGTTGTTCATCCCATGAAATTTTTTCGGGTCGGTTCGTGCTTTTCGTTGAAAAAAAATACCGCTGCACTCAGCTTCACTGACAGATTACAAAGCGGAACTGAAATATAGTCCGTGTCCCATCTCTCTTTATTTAAACATTCATAAACATTCATAAACATTCATAAAGATTCCTAAAAATTCCTAACTTTCACAATCCCTACGGCAAAAAAAGCACCGGCTGTCGGGAGCCGGTGCAGGTTTTTCGCTTTACTCTTTTTTGCTCAGGCTTTCGATTTGCTCAGAGAGCTGTTTCTGTTCGGCGTAGAGCGGAGCCAGTTTCGGCTCGGCGGCACTGTACAACGCCTCAATCTCTGCTTCCAGACGCTGGATTTTTTCGCCGAGAGCGGGGTCGTTGCCCACCGCCGTGCGTTCGAGCTTGCGGGTCTGATTGCGCTTGTACAGCAGCTTGCCGCGCAGCTGTGCGACCGGATCCCGGATCGCTTTGCTGTCCGCAGTGATCGCCGTCTGCGCACTGTCCGGGGCGGGTTTGGCCTGTTCTGCGCCCTGCAGCAGGGCGCCGGCTCCCAGGGCGGTCAAGGTGAGAGTGGCCAGCATTCGGGTGAGGTGTTTCTTCAGCATGATCGGACTCCTTTCGTCAACAATTCCGGCTGCGTCCTGAAAAACGAAGACTGCGGGCGCGGCTGTTTTCAGACCCGCAGCCAATTTCTGGAAGGGCTTTCCGCCGCGCCGGAAATAACCATAATATAATTTTTCATAAATGCAAATTATTTATTCATTTTTATTTGCGGAATGGCCTTTATGCATTATTTTTATAGGGTGTAGGGGACAGGGTGCAGGGGGCAGGGTTATATTACAACAATGCACCGCAACAACAGGAGGAAAGAGCATGGCGAATTTGAACAAAGTGATGTTGATGGGCAATTTGACCCGTGACCCCATTAACAAGGCTACGCCTTCGGGGCTGGCCATCTGTGAATTCGGCTTGGCCATCAACCGGCGCTACAAGACGGCCCAGGGCGAGGACCGCGAGGAAGTCTGCTATGTCGATGTCGAGGCCTTTGGCAAAACCGCCGAACTCTGCGGACGCTATCTGCACAAGGGAGCGCCGGCCTATGTCGAGGGACGCCTGAAACTCGATCAGTGGATTGACAAGGCGACCGGACAAAACCGCAACCGCCTCCGGGTCAATATCGATACCGTACAGTTCCTCGAACGCCGTCAGGATGCTATGGGAAATCCGCAGAATGTAAGTTATGACGGCATGGGGCAGGCGATGACGCCCCCGCCAATGAATATGCCGCCGCCAGCGGCATATAATCCGCCGCCGCCGCGCATGGCCGCAGCACCGCCACCGCTGCCATCCGTCCAGGACAGTTCCGATGGCCCACCCCTCAGCGATTACGAAGAGGAAGCCGCCGACCAGAATATACCCTTCTGATTTTTAACCACGAAAGACACGAAAAGGCTTGGGGTGGACTGGCGCCCACAACGGATAGTTATCAGCTGTCAGCCAGTCCATCAAAGTCCCTCGTCCATCGTCCACGTCCATCAGGTCCATAGGGTTCCTTATGGACGTGGACGATGGACGAGGCACCTTATGGACCTTGATGGACAGGCTGACAACTAACAGCTGATCAGGTTTCATTGATGGGACAGAACAGCAATATGAATGAATTTCCTGGCGATGCTACCTTACCCGAATTATCCTTTGGTCCGGAAAATATTTATGAGACCAATCCGGACCTTTGGAAAAACCGCTGCTATCTTCCGCATTTTGATGCCGGTGAAATTGTCCAGTTTATTTCCATGCGTTTATATGATGCGGTGCCAAGGCATTTGATTGATTTCTGGAAAGAGCAATTGCAGTGGCCGGAAGGAGCAGTTGATCCGGAAACAGTTATAAAACTGACCCGTTTGATTGACAAATACGCCGATGCCGGATATGGACACTGCTTTTTCAGACAGCCCGAAATTTCACAATTGGTTGAATCATCTTTGCTTTTCAACGACAACCGTGCTTATCGGCTGCTTGGCTGGACCGTTATGCCAAACCATATTCACTTCATGATCATCCTCCTGCAAAATAGCAGCCTACCCAAAACTATTCGGGCGCTCAAATCATACATTGCCCATCAGGCTAATAAAATTCTCAACCGCACTGGCGAATTCTGGCAAAGAGAATACTATGACCGTTATATTCGTTCCTGGAGCCATTTCATCTACGCCAGAAATTACATTCTCAACAACCCGCAAAAAATCGGCTATACAAAAAAATATACCCAGGTCATTGCATTAGATTGATAGCGACTGATGTACCCCCGGCGGCTTCCTTTCGTGCGTCTCTATGTGGTAACTTTCCTCCTTGTCGTCTCCGTCGGCGGAAATATGGAGCGCCGCCGTCCCGGCGGCTTCCCGTATTCCCTTCGAATATGATGGTAAAGCTGGAAAGCTCTGATAGGATAGGGGAGCCGGCGAGACGCGGGCGGTCCATATTCCCTCCGACGATCAACAACAAGGAGGGAAATGGGCTCGTGTGTCGATGGCGTTTTAATGCCTCACGTCC
>JAQVUB010000291.1 GCA_028699735.1 Lentisphaeria bacterium
GGTTTAAAAAGTGGCGCAACCGGCCCGGTTGTGATGTGCGTTTATGCGCCCACGCCCGAACAGTCGTGGCATATAACAGGGCGCAGGTTTAAAAAGTGGCGCAACCGGCCCGGTTGTGATGTGCGTTTATGCTCCCACGCCCGAACAGTCGTGGCATATGGCAGGGCGCAGGGGACAGGTTTAAAAAGTGGCGCAACCGGCCCGGTTGTGATGTGCGTTTATGCTCCCACGCTCGAACAGTCGTGGCATATGGCAGGGCGCAGGGGACAGGGGGAGGAAATTACCACACTAGGTTGATCGTATGAACAGGAGATTTTGCGGAGCGGTCTCATGCCCCAACGCAACAACCCTATATAAAATTTTCGTGCCTTTTCGCGTTTTTTCGTTGTTAAAATGAAAAGGTCATACTTTACGCACGACCACTGAAATGCCGTTGACCGCAATCACTGCCACTTCTTCACCCTTGCCTATATATTCCCCTTCGCTGATGACATCAACCCGCTTGCCATTGATGATCGCCGTGCCGGAGGGATGCAAGACCGTGTAGCTTTTCCCTTTCTGTCCCAGCAAAGTATCCTGTCGGGACAGATTGCCGCTGCTGACATACCCGTCAGCGGCATTTAATCCGCTTTCCACGACCATCTGATGATAGATCGGTATCTTCGGCAAAAATTTTCCCAGCAGCCAGACACCTGTTGCCACCACCGCAATCGTCAGCAAAAGCGATTGCATCGCATCCTGAAAATATTCCAGAACAGGCATTGGTTCCACCCCCTCCAGCGGCAAGACCTCCGGAAATTGTGGGATCACCGCCATGCCCGCCCCGATCAGAATACACAGGATGCCAGCCAGCCCGGTAACCCCGAAACCTGGTATCACAAAGATTTCCACAGCCAGCAGCGCAATCCCGATGAACACCAGAAAAATCTCTTCCATTCCAGCCAGCCCGGCGACATAATGTCCGAAAAAATACACGCCAAGCAGGAAGATTCCGGACAAGCCAAAGACTCCGAAGCCCGGTGTTTTGAATTCGATCCAAAGAGCCAGGACACCCAGTCCCAGCAGCAGCGGCCCTAATGCAGTGATCAGTCTCGCCAGCATATCAGCCGTCTCTTCCGTAAAACGAATCACCTGCGCATTGTCAAGCTTCAGCGAACTGAGCATGGCATCCAGACTGGAGACCATGCCCGCAGCCAGCAGCGGTTTGCCGTCCGATTCCATGATCTCAATGGCATCCCGCGCAGTGAGATTCAGTAATTTGCCTTTGGGGCTGATAACGCGTTCGCCATCCATGACGTCCGGATGTTGCGGATCCACCATGGCAATAGCCAGCTCCCCGCGATACCCATTTTCCTGTGCAAGTCCAAGAACAATCGCCCGTACTGCGGAAAGCATTTTCTCCTTGATGTCTTCCGGCAATTCCTGCACTCCGCCACCCAATGGCGAAATGCTGATCGGCATGGCACTGCCAATAATCCCGGATTCCGACATATAAATCGCTTTGCAGCTCAGACTGAGTATGGCACCGGCACTCAAGGCATCCTGTTTCACATATGCATAGACTTCCGTGCCGCTTTTGCGCGTGGATCGGATCCAGTTGATAATCTCCCGGGTCTCATTCAATCCGCCACCAGGGGTGTCCAATTCCAGAATGACAGCATCGGGTTTGAGCCTGCTGACTTCCCGGAATGCCCGCCGGAACACCATCAGCATCCCCTTGTCAATGGCACCATGCACCGGCAAGACAAAAACACTGCCGCCCGCCCCAGTGCCTGATTGAGTTTCTGCCCGGGCCGTCACACCAGTAATCAGCAAAAGCGAACAAATTACTATCGAAAAATGCTTTTTCATCGTTTTTTCTCCTTGCCTGTATCGGTTTAACGCCTGAACGCCCTGCTTTGTTGACTATGTAGCCCCCGTTCAAAAAAGTTTTTAACCACGAAAGACACAAAATTTTTCGTAACTTTTCGTGTTTTTTCGTTGTTAAAAAAACTTTTCACTTGCCTTCCCGGAAGTATCGAATGGGCGTTGTCCAAAGATATTTGCCGAAAGCCGGCGCGACGTTATGCGGATAACGAGGATAATCCCCAGCCTCTTTCACCTCCAGATAATACCAGTGACTGCCCGGCAAAACTGCACTATCACGCCATTCACCATTGAGGCATTCGGAACAAAAAACAGTTTCCCCGTCACGGATGATGCGAATATGCTCAAGTGAATGATGACAGCCTACCTGCCAGCGCAGCAATGGCCCGTCTACCCCGCGAGATTCCCCGCCGATGAAAGCAGCATCCACATAAAACATCGCAACCGTACGATTCCCAGTCGTCGCAAAACAACGCCCCTGACGCAAGGCCGAAAAAATCGCCTCCCGGCTCAATTCTTCGGCAAAGACTCCGGTCAATGCCCCCGACAATCCCGGCATGAAACGATGACTGTCACTATTGCCGAGAAACGCAAATTTCCGACCCCGTTGCAGATTTTTCCGGATGCTATCCGCATCATGGATATACGGCCCCCAGGCCGAGGTCACTTCCACCGCCGGTTCATCGGCAAGAAATTCCCAGTAGCCATGATGCGGGAAACTGAAATAGCCCGTCTTTTGAATATACTGCGCAAAGGCCTCTTCGGTATTTCCGCTTCGTTCATTGCGCCGGATCGTCTCTCTTTCATTCTCCGGGAAAAGAACAATTCGATGATTGAACGAATTCTTGCCATCCGGACGGTGAAAAGTCCATTCATACCCCGACAAGGCCAGAAAATCGTCCGTCGTCAAAGCACCGGCTACTGCGGAGATATATTCGGTTTCAGAATCCAGTAGTACTTTGCCGGGATAAAAATCATTGTCAGTTATGGCAACAAAATCTAATCTGGCTACCTCTTTGGCAAAATGATACAGCTCATCAATTTCACCTTCGGCATCCGGCGAATGCACCGAATGACAATGCAAATCACCCCAAAAGAGCTTCCATGAAGAAGTAGCCTGTGAAAGCTTGCCGGCCTGCCGGATTTCAACCCGGAAATCAGCCAGCGCCCAATCCGCCCGGGTAACTTCCGCTGCAAAATAAGGCCGGCATGCCGCCAAATCAACGCTGTGAACCTGAAAATCAAAACCACTGCTCTGATGCTGCGCTTTTGACGCAAAGGAAAAGGCGTTCCTGGAATGCAGGCAATGACTGTCTACCGCAAAACAGCAATCCTGCTCCGCCAGAATCATGAGCGGCGAAAATCCAGTTTTACTGACCATCCTCCCCAGCAGCAGCCCGTTATGCAGGTTGTCCCATATCTCCTCCTCATCCTTCTGCTGTTCCCAGAGCAACAGGATTTCCCCTGAATCCAGCGCAGCCACCCTCGGATATCGCCGTAAGCCATCATACCCAAAATAACGCTTTGCCGGCAGCAAGCCGAGATTCATGTCGGCGGCATATTCCTCATCATTCGGACGTACCAGCTGCCAACTGTCATCACTCAGCACGGCCAGCAGGGCATGATGCCGCTCGCCGGCTACATCCTCCCTGCGTACCATCTCCACATGCAGCCAGCTGGCCCACAGCCGCCCGCATGCATCCGTCGCCAGTGACGGAAACATATTCCAGGCTGCATCGGCATAAAGGATCTGCCAGGCGGAATCCGGAGCGGCAAGCACCCGCCAGCAGATCTGATATTGTCCGTTCTGGAAGACATCCGCCACAACGATGACGCGATCCTGCCCGTCAATGCCGAGTTTCGGACGGTTGAAACACTCCCCTGCTCCGCACAGACGTTCCTCGTCCAGCCACTCCCCGGCAATCTTCCGTCGGCAAAACAACCCAAGCCCCGCCTGCCCGGATACAACACCGCTGTAAACAAGATACACAGAGCCATCTGGCAGACTCAAACTGTCCGAATGATACACCGCTCTACAGCAACTCTCGTACTCCCCGCAACAAACCGGATTTCCAGCATCACAACCATCATAAATCCGCAAAGCACACCCCTGCCCGGAACCGGCAAAAACACACAGGAAAGGCGCTGCGGAGCCTGCATGATTGATAAAAAATGGCTTGGAATAAAACCGGCTTGCGTCACCCAATTTCGCAAAATCCGCAGAGCCAGCTCCAGTGTCGAACCCCAATACCGGATATTCCGCACCGTCCTCGCGATGAATCCATGACAACCAGAAGCCCTCAGGCCGCGCACAAACCGCAATTTCCCTCGGCGCCCAATTGCTGCCCGATTCCGGACGCAAAAATGTCTCATCTGCACCCGGTGCCGCATAATGATCGTTCTGCTTCATGAAGCAAATATCCTCCTGAATAAAAAACTACCCCGCATGCAATTGCCTT
>JAQVUB010000292.1 GCA_028699735.1 Lentisphaeria bacterium
CCGTGTCCCGTCCGTGTCCCGTCCGTGTCCCGTCCGTGTCCCGTCCGTGTCCCGTCCGTGTCCCGTCCGTGTCCCGTCCGTGTCCCGTCCGTGTCCCGTCCGTGTCCCGTCCGTGTTCCGTCCGTGTCCCGTCCGTGTCCCGTCCGTGTGCTTAATTTAATTCTCCAAAGGAAAAACCTCCAGTGACGAAAATTGGATTTATCAGTGATATTCATGGTAATCTCGAAGCGCTTCAGGCGGTTCTGGCAAAGTTGGATGAAATTCCCTGTGATCAGATTTATTGTCTAGGGGATGTGGTTGGTTATGGTGCAAATCCGAGCGAGTGCATCCACATTATTCAGGAACGCAAGATCATCACCGCCATGGGGAATCACGATGAATATGTCACGCTTTTGATGGATCCGAAACTGGATCGCCTTCGTGCAGAAGTACGAGATGCCGTATTGTGGACGCAGAGTCATTTGCCGATGGAGGATTTGCGCTGGCTTTCCAAGTTGCCTATGAAGATTGTTACCGAGCAATTCACGGCATTGCATGGTTCTTTTGTTCCGGTACCCTGGGCATACTGCCTCGACGAAAATACCTTTGCCGCCAATTTCAAGTATCAGGATGTGCCACTGGCCTTCTGCGGTCACAGCCATTCGCCGCTGATCGGTATCGAAATTCCCGAGGAGCTGCCCTATGTCGATTTTATTCGGAAATCGGTGGTCAAGGACAGTGACAAAGTGATGATTAATGTCGGCTCGGTAGGGCAGCCCCGTGACCATGATCCGCGTTCCTGTGCAGTCGTCTTTGAACTGGAAACCCGCACCGTGGAAATGATTCGCACAGAATATGACATTGCCGCCACGCAGGCGAAAATCCGTGAAGTGGGTTTGCCGGACCGCTTTGCTGCCCGTTTGGCACTGGGCCGCTGAAGAACCGGTTTTCTGGCGGTAAATTTATTTCGGGGATCCGGGTAACTTGATGGAAACAAACGATTATTTTCAGGAATTGAAGGGGCTTCTTTGCCGTTTGGAGAATTTAAATCCGGATCTTTCGGTAGCGGAGCGGGCCCATTTATTCGAACTGGCTGTGCAGGTTGGCGAATCCGGTTTTGACTGGTGTGTCAATCAGTTTGAGCGTCTGCTGGCTCTGTATCAGAAGAGTCCGGTCAAACATTATGGCAAAGCGACACTGCAGGAATATTTTGAGGAACTCGAGCGCAATGCCAAACTGCTTTCCGCTGCCGGCGAAATCACACCCTTGCCAGCGTCTGCGGATAAAACTCCGCGCCCGCTCTCTTCAGCTCTGGTACCTTACAGCGGACAGACTTTCAGCATCCTCGACCGCTGCAAACTCCTCAACCGGGCGGCCATTGCACAACCATTGACACGTGCAGTCGATGCCTTCCGGCGCCGTCTCGAGGTCGTCGATACGGTTCTCGAACTGGCTCTGCGTGTAATGTGGATTCAGTCCCCAAAACGCACGGAAGAGTGGATATTGCTATACCTGAAAGCCAATGATGGCAATCAGGATCCGGATGTCATCCGTGATATCCTGCGGGTGATTTCGGGTAGCCGCAGCCTGAGCCGGGAATTTCTTGGCTGGGCTGAAATCTGGGCTGCTGACGAAGCGTTGCAGGAATATTGGCCGAATGTGACCACGGGTTCTGACAAATTGCTGTGTGTCTATGCGTTGCGTTGCTGGCACCGGAAATGCACTATTCGCAATGGTCTTCTGGCTCATCTGCATCTGCTGGTCGAACAGAATTCTCTGGGCGATGAGACTCTGATGAAATGGCTGAGCAATACGCTGGAGAATTTTGGCGAATGCGTTCAGCGTTTCATGACTCTGGAAAATGAGAAAGATTCTCAGGATCGTCAATGGTTGCAGACGGCTCTGTACTTGGAATTGAACCGGATTTGCTCCTTGTATCGCCCGGTCTTGATTGTTGCTGATCAGCTACTGCGGCAGCCCGATGGCGCAAACCGCCTGGCGATGGCTTTTCTGGGTTTGGTCGGAAAGGGTTTTGAGGCCTGGGAGGAACGGGTTCGAAAACTGGCTGAAAAAGTTATCCTGCGTTCATTTCTGTATGGCCTGAAGACCGGACGTTCACCATTGGACACTATCCGCAAACTGACCTTTGGAGATTTGGCCAGTTTTAACTTTGCCTGTTCTCAACTGGATCTGATCAGCCAGCAGTTTGATTCCCTGCCGCAGCGCGACCGCGTCGTCGAATTCCTGGGTACCTTTTATGCCAGCTACCGTCGCCCGCAATTATTGAGCGTGGAAGTGGCCAAACGCTATCGAAATATGATGCGCATGCTGCATGAAGATTATATCAGCAATATTCTAAACGCCGAACAACTGCAGAAAATCCAGCAAAACGGGGTGCTGCGGGAAATCAGCGGCATGGTCGCCGCCGCCCGGCATTTTCTCGATCATCGCCGGGCACTGCAGACCAGCCTCGAAGAAATGATCGCCAGCGAAATGGAATTTGTCCAGGAAACTCGCACGCGCCGTCTGGCTGTTATCCGGGAAATGCTGGATTGAAACATACTTTTTAACAACGAAAAGACACGGAAAAGCACGAAAATTTTCGTGTCTTTTTGTGTTTTTTCGTTGTTAAAAAAGTAGAATATTATTCCGGGGCCCAGTCGCCTTCGAAGACAAATTTTACGGGGCCGGTCTGGGTCAGGGAGAAGTCAGCTGCAATTTCGGTCAGCAGGATTCCGCCGGGCATATGGATGCTTACCGGGGAATCGCACGATCCGAGTTTTACAGCGGTTGCCGCACAGGCGCAGGCACTGGAGCCGGAGGCCAGCGTGTAGCCCGCACCACGCTCCCAGATCTCAATGGCAATCCGATGGCGGTCAAGCACTTTCAGAAACTGGACATTGGTTTTATGGGGAAACAGGGGGTGCGTCTCGAGAAGGGGGCCGAATTCCAGGGCGAGTGCCGGACTGATATCCTCGCAGAGCACGATGCAGTGCGGATTGCCAATGCCGGCAGCGCAGAAGGTGAATTCCCGCCCTTTCAAAGTGATCTTTTCCAGGAGGACATCTCTGGGTGTTCCGGCAACTGGGATATCCTTGCTGAAAAATGAGACTTGTCCCATTTCGACCTGGATTTGATTCTGCGGATCAAGCACCTTTGCCTGCACCTGGCCGCCAAGGGTATTTAGTCGAAACGGGGTTGCGCCCGCCAGGCCCAGGTCATACATATATCTGCTGAAGATTCGCAGCCCATTGCCGCTTTTTTCCGCTTCACTGCCATCGGGATTGAAGATCCGTAAAGCCGCCAGACTGCCAGCGGCCTTTTCAGCAGAAATACCGGCCGCCTGGCAAATCTGCTTAAAGTCGTCTGAGTCATGGAAAAAGGGACCCAGCAGGATGCCATCCGAGCCCGCTCCGGTGTTTCGATGACATATCTGACAAATTGTTGTTTCGTCAAGTTTCTGGTGAAGATCAACGGGGTTGATGACCAGATAATCATTTCCCAAACCATGATATTTTCGAAATTTCATCGTTCCATCATTTCATGCAAAGCGTCAAATCAGTTGCAACCACAAGGTCTGCTTGTTGATAATGTAACACATTGCCAGAGAAATGATCGGTTCTGAAGAGATTGTTTTTTAACCACGAAAAGCACGAAAAGCTTGGGGTGGGCTGGCGTCCACAACCCATAGTTATCAGTTATCAGTTATCAGCCGTCAACCTGTCCATTAAAGTCAATCGTCAATCGTCCATCGTCCACGTCCATACGGTCCATCAGGTCCATAAGGTCCATAGGGTCCATCGTCTATCGTCCATCGTCCATCGTCCTTCGTCTTTCGTCCATTAAATCTTCTTCAAAAAGAAATGTAATGATAGTGCTCGAAAAAAATCATGGAAATTTCAGATGTTTTCTTGCAATACATAGATTATCGATGTATTTTACTTAAAGAGCACCAATACAAAGGAGGTATTCAATGGCTAAAAATCAAGATTTGCTGCGTGGGATTTCCGAGACGGTGATTTTGAAATTATTATCTGAGCGCACGATGTACGGGTATGAGATCATCAAAATGGTCAATGAGCGTACCAACGGAGAATTCCAGTGGAAAGAAGGCACTTTATATCCGTGTCTTCACCGGTTGGAAGAGGAAGGTTTGATTGCGAGTTCCTGGGAGTTGTCGACGAGTAAACCACGAAAATATTACGCTCTTACGAAGAAAGGGATGATTGTCGTGCCGGAGCGGATCGAGGAAAGCAGACGTTTCTGCGTCACTCTCGGAGTCCTGTTAGCCAATGCCTGACGGGAAAGGAGGTTCCTATGGATTCTCGTCT
>JAQVUB010000293.1:0-1181 GCA_028699735.1 Lentisphaeria bacterium
ATTATCACGCTTGTAAATTTTTCGTTTTGGGGAGCCGGCGAGACGCGGGCGCTCCATATTCCCTCCGACACATGTTGACAAGGAGGGAAGTTACCACATAGGGTTAAAGGTACAAGCATGAAATTTTCCTAAGCGATCTCTTACCTCAACGCAACAACCTTAAAAAATTTTCGAGTTTTTTTGTGTTTTTTCGTTGTCAAAAAATAGGTTGTGGACGCCAGTCCACCCCAAGTATTTTCGTGCCTTTCGTGGTAAAAATATTTTATTCAGCGCCGGCCTTGATCTTGCTCCAGATTTCATTGCGCAATAATTTGCCGGGTCCTTCAGGCTCGCGGGTGAAAACCGACTTCTCGAGCACCTTGTCTTCGACAAAAACTGCTTTGTTGTTTTTGATTTCTTCACTGAGGAGAGGATAAGCCCCTTTATTCGGACAACGGTAAAAGCAGTATTCGGTATTGTCAGCGGCATTTTTCGGATCATGCAGAAAATTAATGAACTGATGAGCCAGCGCTGGGTTTTTCGCCTGGGCTGAAACAACCATGACATCACAGGAGAGCATGGTGCCTTCCTCCGGAATGACAAAATCGAGTTCATCGGGATTTTCATCGACGGCCTGCATAATATCGCCGGAGTAGCCCATGACCAGGTGGAATTCGCCACTGGCCAGACCATTCTTGTACTGCTCATTTTCAAATTTGGCGGCATTGTCGCGCCACTTCATAATCAGCTTCCGGGCTTCCTCGAGCACAACCGCATCCGTGCTGTTGGGATCCTGCCCCTGCACCAGCAAGGCAGCTCCAATAACTTCAGCTGCATCATCCAGCATGGTCATACGACCCTTTAAATCCGCTCTTTCCAGCATTCGCCAGCTGGGTTGAAAATCCGTAACCTTTTGTTTGTTAAAACCCAAGCCCGTATAACTCATCATGTAGGGCACCGAATACCGGCATTCGGAGTCCGGCATCATCTCGACAATACTGTCGTCCAGATACTGCAGATTGGGCAATTGGGCTTTGGCCAGTTCGAGAAGCATCTGATCCTTGACCATCAGCTCGACGATGTAATGGCTAGGAACAATCACATCATAGCCGGTGGCACCAGCTTTAAGCTTGGCATACATCTGTTCATTGGAATCGAAGGTGTCATACACAACCCGGCAGTTTTGCTCCTTTTCAAAGGCC
>JAQVUB010000293.1:1281-4298 GCA_028699735.1 Lentisphaeria bacterium
TGAGCTGTTCCGGCGGCAGATTGCCGATGAAATCCGTATCAATAAAACCCGGTGAAACGCAATTGGCGGTGATTTTGCGCTTGGCAACCTCTTTGGACAGCGACCGGCACAGAGCCACCAGACCGGCTTTCGAGGCCGCGTAATTGGCCTGACCGGCAAAACCGATCCGTCCGACTGGCGAAGTCAGAAAAACGATGCGCCCGTAGCGGTTCTGCATCATCCGCAGAACACTCAGCTTGGCCATATGATACGCGCCATTGAGATTGACTTCCAAAACCCGCTGCCAGGATGATGGTGACATCATCGCCAGAACAGAATCCTCACGAATACCGGCGCAATTCACCAAAATATCCAAACGCCCATGATTCCTGTCAAACTCCTGGAAGAATGCTTCAGCCTGCGAGTAGTCGCTGACGTCAAAGCAGTGCAGTTCGAGACGCTGTGCAAGTTCGCCCTGCGCGACTGTAAAAGCCTCAGCCGCTTCCCGGTTGCCGGCATAGGTCGCGATCACGTTTGCGCCGGCCTTCAGAAGCGCAGCGCTCACTGCCGCACCAATGCCGCGGGTGCCACCGCTGACGATGGCCGTCTGCCCGCTGAAATCATAATGAATCATGCTTTTCCGCCTGTATTTTGCCTTGAGATGATGAAAAACAAAAGCAGCCACTTATTGCAACAGATCAGTCAGATCGGTCGGATCGGTCGGATCAGTGAAAGCGAACCGCTGATTCGTGTGCAGTATTATCCGTCAGAGCTGCAACCCAGCAAAAATTTTCGTGCCTTTTCGTGTTTTTTCGTTGTTAAAAAGGATACTTTCAGAGTTGTTTTTTTTCGATTTTTGCCCAGGTGTCTTTGAGGCTGACGGTGCGATTAAAGACAGGCTTCCCGGGCTGATGGTCATAGCGGTCACTGCAGAAATACCCCACCCTTTCAAACTGCACACGGCTTTCCGGAGGAAGTTCCGCCAGAGCGGGTTCGAGCCTGCAGTTGCTCAAAACCGTCAGCGAATCCGGATTCAAGTTGCTGATAAAGTCCTGCCCATCCGGGCTGTCATCGGGATTTTCGCTGTTGAACAGGCGGTCATAGAGGCGCACTGTAGCCGTGACGGCATGCGATGCCTCCACCCAGTGAATCGTGCCTTTAACCTTCCGCCCGTCCGGAGCATTTCCTCCACGAGTTGCCGGATCATAGGTGCAAAGCAGCTCGCAAATATGCCCATCCGCATCGCGCAGCACATCCTGGCAGGTCAGGAAGTATCCCCAGCGCAAACGCACTTCCTTGCCGGGTGCAAGTCGGAAATACTTCGGCGGAGGAACTTCCCGGAAATCGTCTTCGTCAATAAAAATTTCCCGTCCAAAGGGAATTTTCCGGGTACCCTGTTCCGGGCATTCGGGGTTGTTCACAGCATCCAGCCATTCTACCTGATCTTCCGGATAATTGGTAATAGTGACTTTCAGCGGACGCAGCACTGCCAGATAGCGCGAAGCCGCTTTGTTCAGATCCTCACGCAGGCAATTCTCGAGCACAGCGACATCCGTTATCCCGTTGAATTTGGTGATCCCGGTCTGCTGCACAAAGGTGCGGATCGCTTCCGGAGTATAGCCACGGCGGCGCAAACCGCACAGCGTCGGCATGCGCGGATCGTCCCAGCCGGAAACATGCTTCTCCTGCACCAGACGCAGCAATTTGCGCTTGCTCATCACCGTGTAGGTCAGATTCAAACGGGAAAATTCAATCTGCTGCGGGCGGTGTACCGGGAGGGGTTGCAAAAACCACTCATACAAAGGGCGATGAATTTCAAATTCCAGCGTGCAAAGCGAATGCGTTATTCCCTCGATCGAATCCTCCAGACCGTGCGCCCAGTCATACATCGGATAAATGCACCACTGATCACCGCTGCGGTGATGCGGCATATGCAGAATCCGGTACATGACCGGATCGCGAAAATTCACATTTGGGGAAGCCATGTCGATCTTCGCACGCAAGACCTTGCTGCCATCCGGAAATTCGCCATTTTTCATGCGCTCAAACAAATCTAAATTTTCCTCGACGCTGCGATCGCGCCAGGGACTTGACTTGCCCGCTTCTGTCAGAGTACCGCGATTAACCCGGATTTCCTCTGCCGTCTGATCATCCACATAGGCCAGTCCCTTTTGAATCAGCAGCACAGCATATTCATACATCTTCGGAAAATAATCCGAGGCAAAGCGCACCGGCCCGTCCCAGTGATAGCCCAGCCAGCGTATGTCCTCCTCAATGGATTCCACATACTCGACATCCTCTTTGCCGGGATTCGTATCATCCATGCGCAAATTGCATTTGCCGCCATATTCCGCGGCAATGCCGAAATCGATGCAGATGGCCTTGGCGTGGCCAATATGCAAATACCCATTCGGTTCCGGGGGAAAACGGGTACGAATATCCTCTGAACGGTATTTGCCACTGCGAATATCCGTATTGACAATCGCCCGGATAAAATCACAATTCGCACTTTCGGAAGCCGTCGAATTCACTGGTTTTTCTTCAATTTCTGACATGCTGGGAGCCTCAATTCATAGTGACGAAAGAACCCCATCCGAAAACAAATCAGATGGGGTTTCGCTGAGTCAACCGGTCCACCGGGACTCCGTTCAGTAATTTTGCGAATGGACTTCAAAATAGGCCTTGGGATGTTTGCAGACCGGGCAGATTTCCGGTGCAACCGCCCCCATGTGCAAATGCCCACAATTCCGGCAAATCCAGACTTTGCTATCGCTCTTGCTGAAAACCGTTTTGTTCAGCACATTGGCCAGTAAAGCCAGATAACGCTCTTCATGACGTTTCTCAATTTCAGCAACCCCGGCCAGCATCTTCGAAATTTCGGTAAAGCCTTCCTTTGCGGCTTCTTCAGCAAAATTCTTGTACATTTCAGTCCACTCTTCATGCTCACCGGCTGCCGCTGCTTTCAGATTAGCGGCAGTATCACCAATTCCACCCAACAGCTTGAACCACAGCTTGGCATGCTCTTTCTCATTGCCGGC
>JAQVUB010000294.1 GCA_028699735.1 Lentisphaeria bacterium
GCAATATCCGTTCCGATGCGCAAAGCATCCAGCCCGGCAAAAGCTTTACCCTCAAGGCAAAAATCGAAGCGTTGCCGATTTAATCTCTATCAATAAACTTTGTTAACAACGAAAGACACAAAAAAACACGAAAATTTACCGGTTGATTCTTTGAGCGCAGAGGCGGTCTGCCAGTTGCAGAATTGCATCTGCGTGTTTTTTCCAGTCGTAATCACAAATTTTGCGCTGTCCGGCAGCCTGCAATTCGGCACGCAATTCCTCGTTCGTGAGCAATTTTTCCATAGCTGCGGCCATCTGTCCTGCATCTTCGGGTGGAAACAGGAGTGCGGCTCCCTGCCCGATTTCGCCGAGCGAGGAATTATCCGAACAGGCACAGGGCGTGCCACAGGACATTGCCTCCAGCAGAGAGAGACCAAAGCCCTCAAAAAGGGATGGGAAGATATACATGCGAGCTTGCGTATATGCTTCCCGCAAATCCTCCAGCCCGACAAAACCCGTGAAGACAATCTGGCTGGCAACCGGTGACTGACTGGCAGCCGCCCGGACCAGATCAGCATCTTTCCAGTCCGAGCCTGCCATGACCAGTTTGTATTCCCTCTGTAACTCCTCTGGCAGACTTGCAAAGGCTCTCAGCAAAGTCATGTGATTTTTGCCGGGATGCTCAATGCGCGATACATACAGAATATATTTGCCGGGCTCCAACCGATTTCCGGCACACCAGCCCCCCCGCTCCGGCGGCAAATCTGAAACGCCATTGTAACAGACCTGAATGCGCTCTGCAGGAACCTTCCAGTAATTCCGCAAATCCGCAGCCGTCGAGTGACTGACCGCCACCAGCTGTTGCGCTTTGCGAACAAAAAAAGGTAACAGCTTTTTGAGATAAAACATTCGTAAGCGACTGTATTTTCCTGGAATGTGGTATTGAGCCAGGTCATGCACCACGGCAAGCGTCGGCAGCGGATAAAAAGCGAGAGCACGCCGATTGGCAGCCGTAATCAGAAAAAAGTCAAAATGCAGCCGGCGCAAATGAAAAGGCAAGATCAGCAAATGCCAGAGCATAGATAAGGCCGGACGACGCGTCCAGCCAGGCGCACGAATACAGGTAAACGTCGGGAAAAATTCCTTCGCATCGGGTTCCACCAGCAAGGTGAGTTCCTGACCACAAGCTGCCAGTTCACGCAATACTTCCCGAGTATATACGGAAATCCCGGATTTGCCCCTGTCAAAGGGAATACAATCAACTAAAATTTTGCGGCGAATTGGCATTTTGTATCCATGGATTTGGTTATCAAAAACGGGCATTGGTTTTAAGGTATGCTGTCGGCTGTGTATTTCAAGAACACGCAACTGGCCTCGTGTCAGGTGACAACAGGTTTTTCGTTGTTTAAAAAAATCTTCCGAAAACGGCTGCCCAAGGAGCTTGCAATGACCCGCTTCAGGCGTGTATTTTTCGCCCGGGGAATTATATTAAGTCTGATTGCAGAGTTTGCGTGGCAGCCGCAAGAATGTCGTCAGAGAGCCGCGAGCGATCAAACAAACCCTGAATGCAACAAGTTCTGCCGATTCTCGGCTCTCTGCATCACCATATGAAACCGGGGGAGATCATGGATAGCAACGAAAACCCGATGAAAAATTTCACACCCAGAGCCCAACAGGTGGTTGCGCTTGCGCAGAAAGAAGCCAAACAGCTGGGGCATGCCTATATTGGAACAGAGCATATTCTGCTGGGCATCATTAAACTGCGCCACGGACTCTCCGTCAGTCTGCTCGAAAAGGCTGGTATTAATCTGGACACTCTCGCCAGGGAAATCGTCAAAATTTCGCAAAAAAATCAGGAAGCCGTCCAAACGACCGGAGATTTACCGCTGACCAGCCGGGTGAAACGCGTTTTCACCACGGCAGCTGCAGAAGCTGCCGCCATGGGCTTCAACTATGTCGGCATTGAACATCTTCTGCTCGGCCTGCTCAAAGAGGATGATGGCATGGCAGCCAATATCCTGAAAAAATTTGAAATTGATTTTGAGGAGGTGCGCAAAAGCATCCTCAAAGAACTCGATCCACGCTTTCTCCCGGAAGATGCATCTTCCACTGAAGCGGGGAAAAATCCCGAATTGGCCGACGGCGACCTGTTGAACATGGATGACAAGCCGGAATCCGGCAAAGAGAAAATGCCCGCTTTGAAAGCATTCGGGCGCAATCTGACAGATCTGGCTGCCGAGAACAAGCTCGATCCAGTGGTTGGCCGGACGAAGGAAATTGAACGGGTTGTTCAGACTCTTTGCCGCCGCACGAAAAACAACCCGGTACTGATTGGCGAGGCCGGGGTTGGCAAAACCGCCATTGTCGAAGGACTCGCTCTGGCCATCATCAATAATAAAGTCCCCGATAATCTGCACGACAAAATCGTCATTGCACTCGATTTGACCTTGCTGATCGCCGGAACCAAATACCGCGGACAGTTCGAAGAACGCCTCAAAGCCGTTATGGAGGAAATCCGGCGGGCGCAGAATGTCATCATCTTCCTTGATGAGTTGCATACCATTGTCGGAGCCGGCAGCGCAGAAGGCACCATGGATGCGTCTAATATCCTGAAACCGGCTCTCTCGCGCGGCGAAATCCAGTGTATCGGAGCCACCACGATGAATGAATACCGTAAAAGCATCGAAAAAGATGCTGCACTGGAACGGCGTTTTCAGCCAATCATTGTCCAGCCGCCGACTCCAGAGGAAACCGTTCAAATTCTCAAAGGGTTGCAGAGCCGTTATGAGGATTACCATCATGCCAGTTACAGCAAAGAGGCCGTCGAAATGGCAGTCACCCTCGCTGACCGCTATATCCCCGCCCGGTTTTTCCCGGACAAAGCTATTGATGTGATCGATGAAGCCGGTGCCCGGGCACACATCAGCAGTTCAAAGAGCTTCCCCGATGTGTCCGAATATGAAAAAAAGATTGCGGAAGCCGGCCAGAAGAAGCTGGATGCAGCCATGAAACAGTGTTTTGAAGAAGCCGCCCGCTATCGCGATGAAGAGAAAAAAGCGAAAGAGGAGATGGATGCCCTCGTTGCAGACTGGAAATCCGAAAAGAGCAACCGGCGGATTTCGGTCACTGCCGATGATATTCGCATGGTCGTCGCCAATATGACCGGAATCCCCCTGGCCAGGCTGGAAGAAAAAGAAGCGGCTAAACTGTTGCGCATGGAAGCGACCCTGACCCAGCAGATCATCGGACAGGATGCCGCCATTGAAAGGATCAGCCGTGCCCTTCGGCGCTCACGCGCAGACCTCAAAGATCCGCGGCGTCCAATCGGCTCCTTCCTCTTTCTTGGCCCCACGGGCGTCGGTAAAACCTATCTTGCCAAAATGCTGGCTTCCTTCATGTTCGGTGATCCCGACGCCCTGATCCGACTCGATATGTCCGAATACATGGAGAAATTCAGCGTGTCCCGGATGGTCGGTTCGCCGCCGGGATATGTCGGTTATGAAGAAGGTGGACAGCTGACCGAAAAAGTCCGTCGGCGTCCCTATTCGGTGGTTCTCTTTGACGAGCTGGAAAAAGCCAGTCCGGATGTCAGCAATATCCTGCTGCAGATTCTCGAAGAGGGTCAGCTCACCGACAGCCTCGGACGCAGCGTCAACTTCCGCAATACCATCGTTATCATGACCTCGAATGTCGGCGCAGCCAGCTCCGCCAAACCAAGCACACTCGGCTTCAAAGCACCCGGCAGCAGCGAAGACAGCGAAGAGGATTATGATAAAATGCGCGGAGAAATGCTCGATAAGGCGAAAAAATTCTTCCGACCGGAATTTCTCAACCGGCTCGATGATGTCGTTGTCTTCCGCCGGCTCAGCCGTAAAGACATCGATCAGGTCATCGACCTGGAACTGAAAAAGATTTTCGAACGCCTGCAACGCAAACATTGCGAAGTGACTCTGGATGACGGAGCACACTCCTTCCTGCTGGAAAAAAGCTACAAGCCGGAATTCGGAGCACGCGAAGTACGCCGGGTTGTCGAACAGTTTTTGGAAGACCCCTTGGCGGAGGAGATGTTGCGTCAGGATCTCAATGAAGCCAGCTGTACGGTGTCGGTAAGCGTCGATGAAGCAAAGCAAAAACTGACCTTCGACCTGACCATCACCGGAAAGATACAGGAACAAACCGAAGAAGTTGAAGTCAACTGAAACACCTGCCCCCTGCCCTCGGCAATTCGGGAGTGGGAGCATAAACGCACATCACAACCGGGCCGGTTGCGCCACCTTTTAAACCTGCCCCC
>JAQVUB010000295.1 GCA_028699735.1 Lentisphaeria bacterium
ATTCCGGTTGTGGATGCCCTGTTGCAGGATTCCCGGATTTCTCTGCTGGGGATTGGCTCGCAGTGTGACAAGCCATACGGGCGCCGGAAAATCATCACCCCGACGCAATTTTGTCAGCACGTGTTGAACCGGGGGCTGGAGGTGGATCGGGTTCCCTCCGTCAGTTCCGAGGAATTTCTGGCGAAGATGCGTTCTTTGGAATTGGATTTGCTGATCGTGGTTGCCTTTGGGCAGTTGCTTCGTCCTGCGTTGCTGGGTTTGCCGAAATTCGGCTGTTTGAATGTGCATGCATCTCTATTGCCGAAATATCGCGGAGCCTGTCCGATTGCCAGCGCCCTGTTGAATGGTGATAGCGAAACGGGCGTCTGCTTTATGAAGATGGACAAGGGTCTGGACACCGGCCCGGTCTATTCGATGTTAAAAACCCGGATCGACCCGCTGGAAAATGCCGGGCAATTGGAAGAGCGTTTGGGCCGGCTGGCTGCTGAAAAGATCGGGGATGTTTGTTATCAGATCTGCCGTCAAGGGGTTCAACCCGAGCCGCAGCCTGCCGGCTTTGAAAGCAAAGTCGGTAAAGTCTGCAAAGATGATGGCGCAGTCGACTGGGGGCAGAGCGCACTGCGAATTTCCCGGATGGTGCGCGCCTATACGCCTTGGCCACGCGTACACACCGTCATCATCACGCAACGGGGCGAAAAGAAAATTCAGATCGTCGATGCGGTGCCCATCGATGGAAATTTTGGCGAGCAGGTCTTACCCGGTCAGATATTGCCTATGCGGCGCGATATTCTGGCTGTCGCCTGCGGTGAGGGTTTTTTGAAAATTTTGCGTTTAATTCCGGAAGGCCGCAAAGAGATGGGTGCCGACGAATTTCTCCGCGGCAATCCCATTCAGCCCGGAATCGTTTTAAAAGGAGAAAAATCCGAATAGGCAAAGAGCGGCCCAAAAAGTTTTTAAACAACGAAAAGCACGAAAAGACACGAACTTTTTAAAGTTGGGTCAGTGAGTTGATCGTAACATTCAAAAATTTTGCCGTGATTCTAGCCCATGGCAAAAAAGGCAAATTCCGCCGATGGAATCGCAGGTTAGGACATCAGCTTTCCTACAAAATTTTCGTGCTTTTTCGTGCCTTTCGTGGTTAAAAAACCTTTTTGGGGAACCCTCTATATACTGCCGGATGCTGTTATATTTTCAGACTTCAACGATTTCAAGCAAGCATTTATGAAACAAATACTGATTAACAGTGAGGAATTGCAGACCCGCGTAGCCGTGGTCAAAGATGGGATTCTGCAGGATTTTTTTATGGAGCGCAGCGACCGGGACAGCCTGGTCGGTTCCATTTACAAGGCAAGAATCAAAAATCTGGAACCGTCTCTGCAGGCCGCTTTTGTCGATATCGGCTGCGGTAAAAATGCTTTTTTGCACTATTGGGACATGTTGCCGGCCACACAGGAGATGCTCGAGGGCAGCCATGAAGAAGAAGAGGAAGTCAAACGCCCCCCAGCACCCTCTCGTCAGGAACAACGCCCGCAAAAAACAGCAGATAAAAAACTTGCTCCGGAAAAACCGGCCGCAGCGGTTCCCGCCCCTTCCGCCAGCCGTGAAGCCGGCAAAACCAGTTTTCTGAAACGGGTTTTTGAAAAGTTCCTGCCTTTGGTAAAGCCGGTTGAAGAGGAACCGCTTGCGCTTAACGAAGAACCCGCAAGTGAGACGGTAGTTGAGGCACCCGTGCAGAGTGCGGAATCCCGACGCCCAGGCAATTTCCGGCACCGGAAGCGCCCCGCCCGGCAGCCCAAAACAGCTCTGACCGTAGATGACATTCCGGAATTGTTCAAAGTTGACCAGGAAGTCCTCGTACAAGTGACCAAAGGGCCGATTGGCACCAAGGGAGCCCGGGTAACCACCAATTTAAGCATTCCCGGACGTTTTCTGGTTCTGCTGCCCAATTCCACGCACAGCGGGATTTCGCGGCGGGTCGAGGAGCGGGAGGAACGGGATCGCCTTCGTCAGATCATCCGCGGCCTGGAACTGCCGTCCAATATGGGATTGATCTGCCGTACTGTCGGTGCCGGCCTCAAGCCGGAACACTTTCAAAGAGACCTGGATATGCTGCTGGACAGCTGGAACAAGGGGGTCGAAACAGCCTCCAAACAGCGTGCCCCGGTGTGTGTTTATCAGGAACCTGATCTGGCTGAACGAACATTACGGGATTGCCTGACGGAAGATATCGACGAAGTGATTGCTGACTCGGAAGAAGCCTACAAATGCGCCACCTCGCTTCTGATGCGTTACAACCGCCAGAGCAAAGTCAAAGTCCGCCTCTATCAGAATCCGACCCCGATTTTTGCCAAATTCGGGGTCAGCCAGCAGATTGACAACATCTCAAACCGGAAAGTGAATTTGCCAAGTGGCGGCTATATCTGCATTGATGAGACCGAGGCCTTGATTGCGATTGACGTCAACACCGGCAAAAATCGCAGCGGCAAAGATCAGCCTGAGACGATTTTGAACACCAATCTTGAGGCAGTCAAGGAAATCGCCCGGCAGTTGCGTCTGCGTAATATTGGCGGCCTGGTCGTCCTGGATTTGATTGATATGCGTTCTCGTAAAGATCAGCAGACCGTTTTCAAGACCTTCAAGGATTTGGTTGCTGAGGATCGTGCCCGCATCAAGCTTTATCCGATCTCGCCACTGGGTCTGCTGGAAATGACCCGCCAGCGTGAAAATGAGAGTCTGGAGAGTGCGATTTATGATGAGTGTCCCTATTGTAAAGGGCGCGGCCTGGTGAAATCCACGACCTCGATGAGCGTTGAGATTCAGCGCAGTCTGAATGAAATCCTGGCTCGCAAGAAGAACATCCTGCGACTGGTTGTCAGTGTACATCCCCGGGTGATGGATCGCCTGCGTTCGGATGACCGCAAAGTCATGGATACAATGGCTGAGGAATTCGGGCGGCAGATCACCTTCCGCTCGGATCCGGCATTGCATATTGAAGAATTCAAGATTCTCGATCAGGAAAGCAACCGGGAACTATAATACATTATGGAATCCTTTTTAACCACGAAACACACGAACTGACACGAAAAAAATTCATGAATAAAGCGATGCACACCAGCTATCAACGCTACTTCCATGAATTTTTTCGGTGTCAGTTCGTGCATTTCGTGGTTAAAAAAGACTACCATTGCCACCCAGCTTCACTTGTCCATTTCAGAAGAGCAGCATTGGCATTATGAAAATCAGCATCAGGCAGCTCCATAAACAATTTTCCGGGGTTACCGCACTGGCGGATGTCAACCTCGAAATCGCTGACGGCGAATTGTTTTTTCTGCTGGGGCCATCGGGTTGCGGCAAAACTACCCTGTTGCGTTGTCTGGCCGGCTTTGAAAAGCCCAGTTCGGGAACGATTTTACTGGGCGACGAGGAGGTTACCGACAAACCTGCACACCTGCGCAATACAGCCATGGTTTTTCAGGGTTATGCCCTTTGGCCACACCTGACGGTTTTTGAAAATGTCGCTTTTGGACTCGAGATGAAGAAAATCCCAAGGGAAGAGTGCAAGGCGGCGGTTCACCGGGCGCTTCAGCGGGTGCAGATTGAGGATCTGGCAGACCGCAAGCCCAATGCGCTGTCCGGGGGCCAGCAACAGCGTGTGGCTCTGGCCAGAACGCTCGCAGTCGAGCCGGGGTGCCTGCTGCTGGATGAACCGCTGGCCAACCTGGATGCAAAACTGCGCCGGGATATGCGTCTGGAAATCCGCCGTCTTTGCAAAGAGAGCAGTTTGACCGGCATCTACGTTACCCATGACCGGCAGGAAGCTTTGAGCATGGCGGATCGGATCGCAGTCATGCAGAATGGGCGGGTCTGCCAGGTTGGAACGCCGGTGGAAATTTATCGTCAGCCGGTCAGCCGTTTTGTCGCTGGTTTTATCGGCGAAAGCAATTTTATTCCCGGAAAAATCGAGGCACTGGAAAAGACCTCTGTGCTCATCAACACCCCCGTCGGACGCTTTAAAGGCACTCAATACCCATCCTTGTTGAAAATTGGAGATACAGTCACGCTGTCATTGCGCCCAGAAGTTTTTCAGAGCGGCAATTCGTCAGAAAACTCCCTCAGCGTCACCCTGCAACATATCGATTATTTTGGTGAACTGGCCAGCATGATCTCACGATGCAACAATGGATGCTCCCTGCAATTCTATGATCTGAACCCACGTGGCGGCTGGCAAAGCGGTGAAACACGCCAGCTGCATGTCGCCCC
>JAQVUB010000296.1 GCA_028699735.1 Lentisphaeria bacterium
TTGCGGTAAGAGATCGCTGTGCAAAATTTCATGCTCGTACCATCAACCATATGTGGTCACTTCCCTCCTTGTCAACATGTGTCGGAGGGAATATGGAGCGCCGGTGTCTCGCCGGCTCCCCTTGGTCCGTGCAAGCTTGTGTGGACCTTTCCCTCCTCGGCGTCTCCGCCGGTATCGTGTTTCGCTTTCATCACATCAAAACCCTAAAAAAATTCTCAAAAATGAGAAAGTGTCTCATGGCTAGAAACTTGCGTGTGCTGTTTCAAAAAATCTTTCTCAAAAAAAGAGAATTGGGGCGATAGTAGTACGAAAAAAATCATGGAAAATACGACGCATGGAAAGCAGACAACGCCACTTCCATGATTTTTTTCGTGTCTTTTCGTGCATTTCGTGGTTAAAAAAATCCACCGTTATTCAGCTTCTTTTTTCTTTTCAAAAAAAGCTTGACAAGGTCTTTATCCATAATACAGTATGGATGTTTTCAAAAAATCCGGTCTGACCGGAAGTTATAGTGTGAATCAAGGGCTGTTAACACAGCTTTTTTCTTTTATGATTTTGTCTTTTGACGGTTTTTTTTAAATTTAAGGTTTTAAGGTTGATTCTTATGCGAAATGTTCTGATTCCGACAAAGTTGGATAAAGTTGCGGCCAGTATTTTGGAGAACAGCGGTTATAAAGTACTTCAGGATAGTGAGACGGAGCTGATGACCCTCGCTCTGAACCATCCGGAAACGGAAGCTCTGATTGTACGCAGCGAAAAAATCACCTCGGAAGTCATGGATGTGCTGCCGAAACTGCGTTGCATTGTCCGAGCCGGAGCCGGGTATGATTCCATCGATATCAAATACGCCCGTCGCAAAGGCATTGATGTCATGAATACTCCCGGTGCCAATTCCAATGGCGTCGCAGAAGAAGTGTTTGCCATGGCTTTGGCCGCCTATCGACATGTCATCCCCGCGGATATCGATACCCGCGCCGGAGGCTGGGAGAAAAAGAAATTCATGGGGCGTGAATTGACCGGAAAGACGCTGGGCATTGTCGGTCTTGGCAATATCGGCCAGCTGGTCGCCAAACGCTCGACCGGTTTCGAAATGAAACTGCTTGCCTATGACCCCATCATTTCTTCCGCCAAGGCAGAAGAAATCGGCGTCAAGCTGGTCGATCTGGAAACGCTCTTTGCCAATGCCGATATCATTACTCTCCATATTCCTGAAAACGATGAAACCCGCGGCATGATCAATGCATCCCTGATCAGCAAAGTTAAAACCGGTTGCGTGCTGATCAATTGCTCGCGGGCAGGAATTATCAATGAACAGGATATCCGCAACCTGAAAGCAGAAAAAAAATTGCTGTTCTGCAACGATGTCTATCCCAAAGATGCCCCCGGCCCCAAATCCGTCACCGATATTGCCGATATCATGCTGCCGCATCTTGGTGCAAATACCCATGAGGCCAATTTCGTCGCTGCAAAGCGAGCAGCAGAACAACTGCTCGATTATTTCGAAAAAAGTGTAACCAATTTCGTCGTCAACAAAGGCATTCCAGATGGCCTCAATGCCAAGTTCCAACATCTCGCCTTCAAACTGGCCTATGTGGCACGCTGCCTGATCGGGAAAAAAGCCCCAATCAGCCAGATCCGATGCAGCTTCTATGGCGACCTGAACCGCTACGACAAATGGTTTGTCGCCCCCATCAGCGCGGCTCTCTGCGATAATTTCGACCCACAGCAAGCTCCCGAAGAAGCACTCAGCTTTCTGAAAGACCGTGGTATCAATTACGAATCCCGAGCCGTCGATGAGCAAAAACGCTATGGCAACGCCATGACCATCGACCTGGAAACAGGTTCGAGCAAAGTCAGCCTGCGCGGCACCATCACCGAAAATACACTGATGATCACCCGGATTGATGATTTCAACCGCGTATACCTGGTACCACAGGGAAATGTGCTCATTGTTGAATATACTGACCGACCCGGTGTTCTGGCCAGTATCACCGCCCATTGCGCCGAAGCAGGCATCAATATCGAAGATATCCATGCCCCAAGGGACTCCGACGGGAAAAACGCAATCGCTATTTTGCTGACCGATAAACTGGTACCCAACGCCATTGTGGACAAGATCCAGGCAGTGGTCAGATCCCACAAGGCGGTCAGTATTTCGATTCCATAACCGGCTTTTCAACGTAAACAAGGAGATTTTAAGATGACCATGACCAAACGGAAAATTGCGATCGAAGTGGCTGAACGCGCCAACCTGACTCAGCACCAGGCTTTTGCTGCCGTGCAGGCGACTCTTGACGTAATCGTCGATGAACTGGCAGGCGGCGGACATATTGAATTACGCGGCTTCGGAGTATTTGAAATTGTCACCCAGAAAAGCCGAATTGGGCGCAATCCCAACCGCCCCGAAATTACCGTTGAAATTCCGGAACGCAAAGTGGTCAAATTCCGCTCGGGGCGTCAGCTGGCCGAGAAAGTCCAGAAACTGAAAGTCTGAACTGGAACAGAGTGTATTCTTGAGGGTCGAACAAGGCAGATGAATCTGCCTTGTCCGGCTTTTTTTGTTTTCTGAGCCAGCAGAACAACTTGAATGACCGACAGCGCCGATCATCCGTAAGGCGTCAGTTCACCTGGGTAACAGAGATTTTTTTAACAACGAAAAGCACGAACTGACCCGAAAAAATTTCATGGAAAACGGTTTTGACTGGAGGAATGCGTTATTCATACCGTGAATTTTTTTGGGTCGTTAGTGTCTTTCGTTGTAAAAAAACATTGCCACCCAGATTCGCTGACGTGTTACGATGTTCCCGGTGATTCAGCTGTCATTCCGCTTTTTTGATTTGCTTTTGCCGGCAGAGCACATTACCGTATGTTGCCGTTAATTTTCATCGTTCTTCTGCATTTTCTGCGACTGGCCAATTCCTCCGGGAGGTGTTGGATATGAACAAAAACAAACCTTTCTTTTCCTTAGGCCTGATACTGCTTCTGTTGATGGTCAACTGCAGCTTTGCCAAACCAAAGAATCGCTCAAGACCAGTATTGCAAGAGAAAGCCAGAGTGGAAAAAACGAAATTACGTCTGCAAGACAGGAAACTTGAGCCAGTTCCTCCACAAATGGAATATGACCGGGAAAACGAACGGGATCGAAACCCTGAGAACAACAAGCCGACGACGACGGATAAAATCGACAAGCTCGGCAAACGAAAACCCGCATTTCCCGCCTTTAAACCGAAATCCGGAAAATTGAAGGATAATCTCCCGGAGCAAAATAGTATACCGATCGAAAAAAGGCCAAAACGCCCCACCGATAGACCTAAACCACCAGTCATAAGACCAACACCAACACCTGAAAGGCCTAAACCACCAGCCGTAAGACCAACACCACCGCATGAAAAGCCGAAGCCACCAGCCGTAAGGCCAACACCACCGCATGAAAAGCCGAAACCACCAGCCGTAAGGCCAACACCACCGCATGAAAAGCCGAAGCCACCAGCCGTAAGGCCAACACCACCGCATGAAAAGCCGAAACCACCCCGCTTTTATCAACCGGGGCGTTTTCCCAGCCATTTTCGTGGCGCGCCAGGCAGTCACCAAGGGAATAACCATTTCGATCACCGTCCTGTGCGACGCTATCGTGGCAGTTCCTATTTTTATCCGCACTTTCCCCGCTATTATTATGACAGCTGGATTCTTGTGCAGGAAAATAGCTCCTACACACGTGTACAACTCCCTGAGCAAATGCGCATTCAAGTCGCCTGCGGAAATTTGCTGGAATTCGAGCTGGAGGAAAATCCGGATACCGCCTTTCAGTGGATGGCCAGCTATGATGCCTACTACAGTCGCATCGATATCATTCACCCGCCAAAGGAAGACAAAAGCTTTATGCAACGCTTGTTCTCTAACGCTGGCAAGGCATCAATCCAGATTGAAGCACTCAACCCAGGCACCACCATGGTTGAATTGATCTATATCCGCCCATGGGAATTCGAACGCGGAGACAACCCGGCCAAAAGAATCCAGCTCTACCTCGATATCGCCCCGGAATAAAGGCCTGCAAAAACCATTTTTAACCACAAAAAAACACGAACCTGCACGCGTTTATTCGCGCCTGTTCGTGCTTTTCGTTGTAAAAAATAAAAAAACCTATTTATCTGCTACCAATGCCTGGCAGAGAGTGATGGCCACCACACCGACAATATCTTCTGCACTGCAACCGCGTGACAGATCGTTGACCGGTTTGGCAAGCCCCTGCAGAATTGGCC